>JAAFHN010000147.1 GCA_013298415.1 Comamonadaceae bacterium | reverse complement strand
TTTTTTTTTGCTATTACGCACTCGCGTACTTCTTCGCCGAGTTCAATCACCGCGAGTGCGTAATAGCTGCTGCGGTTGTAGCGTGTGATGGCGTAGAAATTTTGCGTGCCAACCGTGTAGCTGGGCGCATCGTTGCCATTGAACACTTCCACGAGGGCCAGCTTGCCTGAATGCGCGAGGGCTTGCTCGTTCAGCCGCATGCCGCGCGATTGCAGCTCGGCGGCATCAAAGCTGGGCAAGATGTCGGGCGCGAGCAGGGTGGTTTTGTCGGCTGCGCTTTGCTCGGGCGCAAACACGGCTGGGTAGCGCGCAGGCTGGCCGCGCTGCCAGCCGAATTCTTTCAAGTAGTTGGCAACGGAGCCAATTGCATCTGCAGGGCTTGCGAGTAAATTCACCTTGCCATCCCCATCGAAATCCACCGCATGCTTGATCCAGCTCGACGGCATGAACTGCGGGTAGCCCATGGCGCCCGCGTAGCTGCCGAGCAAGGTCGTGGGCTTGCGCTCGCTGCGTTGGCACAGGCTCAGGTATTGCTCCAGTTCCTCGCGAAAAAACGCTTGCCGTTCTGCGGCTTTGGGGTGTTCGGTGGGAAAGTCAAACGCCAGAGTGGCCAATGCATCCAGCACGCGGTATTCGCCCATGGTGAGGCCGTAAGTCGTCTCTACGCCCAAGATGCCGATCACGATGTGGGCGGGCACGCCGTATTCAGCCTCGGCGCGCTCCAGGATCGCTTCATTTGCTCGCCAAAACTGCAAGCCTCGCTGGATGCGAAAGGGCTCCAAGAACCGGCTGCGGTACACCGCCCAGTTCTTTTGAAAGCTCGTGGGTGCTGGTCGGATCAGTTTTTGAATCTGACCTATCTTTTTGGCATCGGTGATCGCTTGCAACACCCAGGCCTCATCCAAGTTTCGGCGCTGGGCGACCTCACGGCCCCAAGCCAGCGCTTCGGCGCGCTCGCCGTAGCTTGGGGCTGCCTGCGGGGCGGTTTTCTTGGGTTTGGAGCTGCTTTTGACGGCTTTTCTATCCTCTGTCCTACTGTTTGCTGTATCAGATGCTGCAAAAAAAGTAGCAATCAGGCAAAAACTCAAAGCGAGTCGGGGGAGGCGGTACTGGCGCATGGCGCGACTTTAACGCGCGACGGTACGCCGACACCCCTCAAACGCGGGGGGTGCAGAGCGCCAAATCACCGACAAAATGCAATGCCATGCAAATGTCCATTTATTTGATTGAAGACGACCCTTCGATGGTGGACTTTGTTCGCCAAACGGTGGCGGGCCAAGAAGGATGGGACTTGGTGGGCCACAGCGCAAGCTTTGCGCACGCCAAACTGCACGCCAGCGGCAAGGCGGCAAGCGTCTACTTGGTGGACTTGGGCCTTCCCGATGGGCGCGGCGAGGATTTGCTCGCCCAGCTTTCGCGCCACAACCCGAGCGCGGAGCTGTTGGTGTTTTCCGTGTTTGGCGACGAGTCTCGCCTGATTGCCGCGCTCGAAGCTGGGGCCACGGGCTATGTGCTCAAAGGCTGCACATCGGGCGAGCTGATAGCAGCGATTGAGCAAATTCGCAGTGGCGGCGCGCCAATTTCGGCACTTTTGGCGCGGCTCTTGCTCAAGCGCTTTCGTATTCCGGGGCTGGGCGTGGCCTCAAGCGAAACAGCGATGGACGCCAACGCAGCTGCGCTCAGCGGCAGGGAAACCGATGTGCTCAAACTCGTGGCCCAGGGCTACGTGAACAAAGAAATTGCCCGTAAGCTGGACATCTCTTTGTACACCGTTGGCGGCCATGTGAAAAACCTCTATCGCAAACTCTCAGCGCACACGCGCGTGCAAGTCGTGCGCATTGCGCAGGATCGCGGCTTGGTTTGATGGGGTGCGTTCGCCACAGCGGATCGCGCGGGCGATGAGCATGCCGCGCTTCATGCCGCCTGCCTGGGTGATGTTGGCGCTATTGCTGGTTGCGATCTTGAGCGGCTTGGCTTGGGTGTCGCAGCCGGCCTCTGTGCCAGGTGGCGTATTGATCACTCAAGCCCAAGCTAAGCACCACTCCTTGCCCGCGCCCGTGACCGTGCCATTGCCGCACGACATGGATCGCGCCGATTGGGAAGGTACGGCGCAATACGTGATCACGATCCCGCCTCAGCTCGCGGACCAAGCGGAGTTGGGCGTGTTTCTCTCTCGCGTGGGTGCGCGCTACCGGCTGGGGTTTGGCGGCGAGTGGCTGCACAGCGTGCATTGGCAAACGCCGGGCTATGTGGACACAAGTGTGGCCCCGCAGTTTGTGCGCCTGCGCATGCCCCAAGCTGGCGCGAGCGAACTGCGCATTGAGGTGCGCGAGCAAGCGCTTCGCAAAAGCGGCTTGGCTGCTGTGCTGATTGGGCCGGTGGATGCCGTGCAAACGCGTTACGACTGGGTGTATGCCTGGCAAGTGCAGGGCACTTGGATGGTGGCGGCCTGCTCGATTTTGGTGGCGCTTTTGGCAAGCCTGATTTGGCTGCAAAGCCGAGACGCTGCTGCGGGCTTGGTGGCGATTGCCGCAATCGCCTGGGCGCTGCGCCTCACGCTCACGCCGATTGAGCAGCCGCACATGCCTTTTGGCCTTTGGTGGTGGCTGCACAAACTCAGCTTCACTGTGTACTGCGGTTGCTTGTATCTCTTTTTATGGCGGCTGTTTGGTTTTGCGCATGGGCGCTTTACTCAGGCCGTGAAGGCCCTGCTTTGGGTTGCACCGTTTTGGCTGGGGGCAACGGTGCTGAGCGGCCAATACCTCATGTACCAAATTTGGACGGGCTTGATCACGTCGCTCTCGGTCGTGACAATTGTGGCCATGGTGGTACGCGCGCGCTTTGGTTTGGAGCCGAATTTGCGGCTGATGCTGGTGGTTGCGGTGGCCACGCTTGTTACCGGCGTGCGCGATTTTGCCGTGGTGCAGCTGGGCATGAAAGGCGATGCCGACATGCGCTGGATGACGCTCGGCAGCGTGATGTTCATGGCCATGCTGGCCTACATCTTGATGCAGCGTCTGGCAAGCCACGTGCAAGAAGTCAAGCAGCTCAACGAAGGCTTGAGCGTGCGAGTGGCCGAGCGCGAGGCTGAGTTACGCCAGGCTTTTGAATCGCTGCGAGAAGCCGAAAAGCGCGAGGTGCTGGCGCGCGAGCGATCACGCCTCACCCGCGACATGCACGATGGCCTGGGCAGTCAGCTCGTGCAGGCACTCAACCTGGTGCGCTCGCAGCAAACCAAGCAGCAGGCGCTGGATCCGCAGTCCATTGCAAGCATGCTCAGCAATGCGCTTGAAGACCTGCGCATCACGCTCGATTCGCTGGAGCCGATGGAAGGCGACTTGCCCACCATCTTGGGCACAGTGCGCCAGCGCATCTCGCCCACGCTGGAGGCCATGGGCATTGAGCTGGAGTGGGAGGTGGAAGAAGTTCCTCCCGTGTGGGTGGATGGCGCGCCGATGGAGTCGCGCGCGGTGATGCACCTCTTTCGCTGTGTGCAAGAGGTGGTGCGGGCAGGGTGCTTGGCACCGTGGATGACCATGACTTCTTGGGCAACGACCAGGCGGTGAGCCGAAGGCTGCAAGCCAAAGCCGCTTGGGCGAGGCGGCTGCACCGGCAGTTCATTCAGGCCTGCAACGAAAAACCTTTGCGCGCCACCTACCCCAGCTTGAACGAGGCTGCATCCATCGAAGACGTGGGCTTTGCCCAAGGCCTTGGCCTGGCGCAAAGCGCTTTGCTGGGATCAGACGTGAAGTTGATCGTGCTGGACAACCGCAGCTATGCGGAAAAGCTGCCCAAAGACCCCGAACAAGCCGCCACTTGCCTCGGGCCTGCTCAACTGCAATGGCTGGCCGGCGAGCTGGTGGGCGGCCAGCGCGTGAGCATCGTGGCCAGTGGCTCCACGCTGCGCAAAGGCCCGCGCAAGGGCGTGCGCGGCAGCCCTTTGAGCGATTTTGGCCAAGAGCTTCGCTTGATTGAGCGCCTTTATGCCGCGCAATCGCACCAACGCATCTTGCACATCGCGGGCGATTTGCACCACAACTGCTTTTGGCCCGTGCAGCCGCAATTGCCGCATGTGCGCGAGTTCGCGTCTTCAGGCATCGGCACAGGCTGGGAGCCGTTTGCTGCCTACACCCGCAAAAATTTTGGACTGATTGAAGTGCAGAGCAGCGGCCTGCGCGTGCGACTGCTTGGCGAAGAGCCTGATTGGAATGCTGACGAGTGGATTTCCCATGAACTTTGAAAGACTTTGCCCCAACCCGAATGACATCCAGACCGGCGATTTGCTGTGGCCCAGAGCTGAAGGCCAGTACGTGCCCTTTCACGACCCGCGCGTGCAGCAAGCGATGCACGCGATGCAAGCGGCAGGCGAGATGCACGCCACTGCCAGGATGGAGGCGTTCACCCGCTCGATTTGGTGTGGGCATGTGGCCTTTGCGCTGCGCATCGATGGGGCGCTGTGGGTGATCGATGCCACCCCGCACCGCAGCCGTTTTCACACGCCTGCAAGCGCGGGTGTGGCCATGCAGCCGTATGAGGACTTTCTGGGCGACAAAGACCATCTTGGCTCCCACATCTGGCATGGCCGGGTGCCGGGCATCACGGCGGAGCAACGCAGCATGGTGGCGAAAGCGGCTATGCGCTACCTCGGTGCACCTTACAGTTTCAAGCCCTGGGGCTTTGACAGCACAACTGACTTCTATTGCAGCAAGTTCGTTTGGCACGTGCTGCGCGATGCACTCGGCATCGAACTCCTCGGCGGCCCAGACCAATTGCCGCAGCCTTGGTTTACGCCTTGGGACGTGATGCAAAGTGCCGAGATTGAGCGGCTCTTTGAACCTGAAGGAAAGAGTTATCGGGGTTGAGAACAGCTAGTAAAAATGTAGCAACAAACCATTAAAATACATGGACAAAGTGTTGATTCGGCCCAATATTTGGCCTTGATCGGCCTCCGAGGGCCTTCGATGGCCTCCGCGGCCGAGCGCCGTATGCTCGGGTGCCATGAGCCAGACCCACGCTTCCATCGCGCAGCCCGAACTGGCTGCCAGGGTGCTGGCCGACCAGGCCGATCTGCTGCAAGCCAATGTGCCGGGCAACATGGCGGGCAGCATCTCAGCCGCGTTGGTGGCCGCATGGGTGTTGTCGGGCCATGTGCCGCAGTGGGCCCTGGCTGCTTGGATCGCCGCGCAATTTGGCCTGTGCGCGCTTGCGCTTTTTGCGGCTTGGCGGGTGCGGCAACGGCCCACCACCGCGCACAACTCGGCCAGGCGGGTGAGGGCAGCCGCAAACGGCTCGTTGACCTTCGGGCTGCTCTGGGCGGCAGGTGTGTTTTTGCTCTGGCAGCCCGGGCAGTTTGAGGCGCAGGCGCTGCTGATGTTTTTGATCGTGGGCCTCACGTCAGGCGCGCTGCACGCCCAGATGGCCTCGCAGCGGGCATTTTTGGCGTTTTTCGTGCCTTGCTTGCTGAGCGTGCTGATTTGTGCGGCCTTGAACCCGGATGCCCGTTCGGTGGTGGTGATCGTGTCGGTGCTGGTGTATGGCGTGGCCTGCTGCCGGGTGGCTGTGCTGATGCACCGCACCCTGATCGAATCGCTGCGCCGCAGGCATGAAATAGAGGCCCTCGCTGCCGACTTGGGCGTGCAAAAGGAGCGGGCAGAAGAGGCCAATTTGTCGAAAAGCCGCTTTCTTGCCGCCGCCAGCCATGACTTGCGACAGCCGGTGCATGCGCTTGCGCTTTTTGCGGCCGCGCTTGGCCACCGCCCGCTTGAGCCCGAAGCGGCGCGCTTGACTGGACTCATGCAAAACACGGTGGCGGCGATGGGCCGGATGTTCAATGGCTTGCTGGATGTCTCGAAGCTCGATGCGGGCGCGGTGCAAACTGAGCTGAGCGCTTTTGAGCTGCGCCCGCTGCTTGAGCGCATCGTGGAAGGCGAAAGTGCGCTCGCGCATGCCAAGGGCCTTGAGCTGCGGCTGCGCTGCTCGGAAGTCGTGGCCTACACCGATGCGATGCTGATCGAGCGCATCGTGCGCAACCTCATGGCCAACGCCGTGCGCTATACCGAGCGCGGCGGCGTGCTGCTGGCAGCGAGTGCGCGCGGCAATGAGATCGTGCTGCGCGTGGTGGACACCGGCATTGGCATCGCGCCAGAATCGCAAAGCGCGGTGTTCTCCGAATTTGTGCAATTGCACAACCCCGAGCGGGATCAGACTCGCGGCTTTGGCTTGGGCCTTGCCATCGTGCGGCGCTTGAGTGATTTGCTCGCATTGAATCTGATCTTGAAGTCTCAGCCTGGCCGAGGCACGAGCTTCAAAATGCGGCTGCCTCGCGGGGCTTTGGCTGACGCCACAGGCCCTGGGGAGACTGCCCAAGGGCAAGCGTCACCGCCTGCGGCGGCTGGCCTGGTGCTCGTGGTCGACGACGATGCCGACAACCGCGCCGCCATGGCCTCGCTGCTCACAGCCTGGGGCTACACCGCGCTCTGCGCCGACGGCTTGGCAGATTTGACGCCGCAGCTCATGCAACTGCGCGCGCCGCCGGTGCTGCTCATCAGCGATTTGCGCCTGCGTGGTGCAGAGCGGGGCACAGAAGTGGTGGCGCAATTGCGAGAGATGTTCAATACCGACTTGCCGGCAATCATCGT
>JAAFHN010000240.1 GCA_013298415.1 Comamonadaceae bacterium | reverse complement strand
CGCTCACCTGCGCCCCCGAGGGCCGCCCCGCCCAGCCCGATCACAGGGCAATGGCGCTGAACGCCAGTTCGCTGGCCTTTTTGCAGGGCCTGGGCGCTTGGCCCGAAGCCCAGGCCTGCCCGGTGGCGCAGATGCAAGTGCACGATGGCGCGGCCACGCTCGCGTTTTCTGCGCAAGACTCGGGCGAGGAGGCCCTCACCTGGATCGTGCCCGGCAGCGCGCTCAGCGCTGCTTTGGCGCAGGCCCTGGCGCAGCGGCTTCGAGTCCAGCGGGTGCCGGCCGTTGGCACGCTTGCCTCAGCCCAAGCTCAGCTGCACGTGGTCTGCGAGGGAAGCCAAGGTTTGCTTGGCGTGGCGGCTGCTGAACACTTGGCCTACAGCCAGCACTCCGTGGCCGCCGTGCTCGCCTTGGCTGCGCCGCATGAACACACCGCCAAGCAGTGGTTTGCCAACGGCGAAGTGCTGGCCCTGCTGCCAATGCAGGATGAAGCCGGACAGCACCGGGCTGCGCTGGTGTGGTCGGTGCCAGATGCGCGAGCTGAGAGTTTGCTGGCGCAAGACGATGCGGCGTTTTGCGAGGCGCTTGCGCAGGCCACAGGCATGCCCCGGCAACCGAACTTGCTGTCACCTCGCCAAACCTGGCCGCTCGCCGCGAGCCGCAGCGCCCAGTGGCTCGGCGAATCCTGTGGCCAAGCTTGGGTGCTCGCTGGCGACAGCGCCCACCGCGTGCACCCCCTCGCTGGCTTGGGTCTGAATCTGGGTTTTGGCGACGTGGCCAGCCTGGCAAAGCACCTTGCCCAGCGCCAAGGCTCGGCCTATTGGCGAAAACTGAGCGACCCCAGCCTGCTCAAGCCCTACGTGCGTGAGCGCCAGGCCAAAGCTGCACAAGTGTTTGCAGCCACCGAAGGCCTTTTTCAGCTTCAGCAGCCCAGGCAAGCATCGCCTTCCGCTTTCAACGCCAGCGCCTGGGCAGCGGCAGCCAGCGCCTGGCCCAGCTTGCGGCAAGCGGGCATGCGCCTCATCCAGGCAAGCCCGGGGCTCAAGCGCCAATTGATCCGCCAAGCCATGCAATAGCCCGCCAGAGCGGGTGAGTCGGTGAGTCGGTGGCGCGAACTTTTCGCAAGCCGCTCGCTCCCACCAAGTCCCCACGCCCGGCCTCGCCCCACACCTGCCCCTACACTTGGGCGCAAAACCCTTTTTCATCCCATGAACACCTTGAAAACCCTCGCGGCCACACTGCTGCCAACTCTCTTGGCCGCCACTGCGCTCACCAGCTTGCCCGCTTTCGCCAACGAAGCCGTGATTCGCAAAAACTTGGCCGAACGATTTCCCAATCTGCCCAAGCCCGATGAAGTGCGCTTGAGCACCATTCCCGGCATTTGGGAATTGCGGGTGAACGATTCCCAAATCGTCTACACCGATGCGGAGGCCAATCACCTGATCCAAGGCGAAATCATCGATACCAAGAGCAAGCGCAACTTGACCGAAGAGCGCGTGAACAAGCTCACCGCCATCGATTTCGCCAAGCTGCCCGTGAAAGACGCCTTCACCATCGTGCGCGGCAACGGCAAACGCAAGATCGCGGTGTTTGAAGACCCGAACTGCGGCTACTGCAAGCGCTTCGAGCGCGATTTGCAGAATGTGGACAACGTGACCATCCACATGTTCCTTTACCCGATCTTGGGCCAGGGCTCCACCGACACATCGCGCAACATTTGGTGCGCCAAGGATCGCGCCAAAGCCTGGCAGGATTGGATGGTGCGCGATCAGGTGATTCCCGCCCCCGGCGCAGCTGACAAATGCGACGTGACGGCCTTGGCGCGCAATGTGGAATTCGGCAAAAAAACTCGAATCACAGGCACGCCCACACTGATTTTTGCCGATGGCCAACGCATCCCAGGCGCGATTGGCGCGGCGCAAGTGGAGAAAATCCTGAGCGACATCGGCAAGCCAGAAACCGCCAAGGCGCAATGAGCAAGCGCCCAGTGGCTGGCCAGACAGTGAGCAAAAGCGCTCAGAAATCACCAGGGCCCCAGCCCAGCCCGCACTACGAGCTGCGCGCCCACGATGTGCACGCTCACCTGTGGGAGGCCGTACTGCGCATCGATGCAGCGCACAGCAGCACTGTTTCGCTCAGCATGCCGGTGTGGATCGCGGGCAGCTACATGGTGCGCGAGTTCGCCAAGCACATCCAGCAAATCGAAGCGAGGCAGGGCGCGCGCGGCAAAGCACTCGCTCTCACCCAAATCAACAAAAACACATGGCAAGCCAGCTGCACACCGGGCAAACCGGTTTGGGTGCGCATCCTCGTTCATGCACACGACAACTCGGTGCGCTCAGCCTGGTTGGATGCCGATCGCGGCTTTTTCAACCCCACGAGCCTGTGCCTGCGCGTGCACGGGCTCGACGACGCACCGCATCGCATCACGCTGCTGCCCACGCCCGCCACCGCCAAGTGGCGCGTGATCACAGGCCTGGAGCCTGATGCGCCACCCAAAACCGCAGCCGAAAGGCGAGGCTTTTGCGCCTACACCGCAGGCGGCTACGAAGAGCTGGCCGACAGCCCGTTTGAACTCGGCTTGCCAGTAGAAGAGGGCGGCAGGCTCTGGGTGGGTGAATTCAGTGCGCGCGGCACGCCGCATGTGTTTGCCGTGGCAGGCGCCTTGCCCAGCTTCGATGGCGCAAGACTCTTGGCTGACACGCAACGCATTTGCGAAGCGGCCATCGATTTCTGGCACAGCCCCACAGGCAAACCCGCGCGCAAGGGCTCAGCACCCATGCGCCGCTACGCCTTCATGCTCAACGCAGTCGCCGATGGCTACGGCGGCTTGGAGCACCGCCACAGCACGGCCCTGATCGCCAAGCGCGGCGATTTGCCTGCGCAAAGTGCAAGCGGCAGCAGCACGCTCAGCGCGGCCCATTTGCCCAATGGCGAAGGCTACACCCGGCTTTTGGGCCTCATCAGCCACGAGTACTTCCACACCTGGAATGTGAAGCGCTTGCGCCCCGCCGAATTCGAGCGCTATGCGTTTGACGCCGAGCAATACACCCAGCTGCTGTGGTTTTTTGAAGGCTTCACCAGCTACTACGACGATTTGCTTTTGGTGCGTGCGGGCCTGATCCAGCCCGATCACTACCTGAGCCTCCTGGAAAAAACCATTCAAGGCGTGCTGGCCCAGCCGGGGCGCAAGGCGCAAAGCGTGGCTCAGGCCAGCTTTGATGCCTGGGTGAAATACTATCGGCCCGACTCCAACAGCCCAAACGCGAATGTGAGCTACTACACCAAGGGCAGCTTGGTGGCCTTGTGCTTTGACCTCACGCTGCGCAGCGAAGGCCGCACCACGCTCGATGCAGTGATGCGCGAGCTCTACAAGCGCACCGGCGGTGGGCCGATGAGCGAAGCGCAGTTTGCGAAAACCCTGGCCGATTTGTCAGGCCGCAGCTTCGCGCCAGAAATCGCGGCCTGGGTGCACGGCACGGAAGAGTTGCCGCTCAAGGCGCTGTTCGGCGCCCACGGCGTGAGCCTACAGACCCAGCGCCAAGCCAATTCAGCCGGCATGGCTGCAAGCCTGGGCCTGGTGGTGAGCGAAGGCCATGTGGTGCAAGTGAAAGCCGTGATCCAAGGCGGTGTGGCACATGCCGCAGGCTTTGCGGCGGGCGACGAGTGGTGGGCGCTGGAAACACCCGGAGCGCAAGGCTCCGGCGTGCAGAGCCCCGCTTCGGCCAGCCGCAAGTCGGCTGCCGCCCCGATGACCTGCGCTGCCAGCAACACTTGGCGCATCGGCTCATTGCAGCAACTGCGCCAGATGGCGCTGCCGGGCCAGGCCTTGGCCGCCTTGGTGGTGCGCGATCAGCGCGTGCTGCGGCTGCCCTTGGCCCTGCCCAGCCCCGCCCAAGAAGCCGACACGCCGCGGCTTGCCCTGCTGGATGTGGCCGCCTGCACCCGCTGGGTGGGCGGTGCAGGCGCACGCGGCTGAGCGCCCGGGGCCTGGCTCGCATGGCTGCGCTTGCAAACCGCATGGATGTGGCACCCGCCGCACGCAAGCTTTCTTTGCCAAGCAATCAAGGTGGGCCGCGTTGGTCCATTTGGTTTGGCCTGCTCGCCATTGTGCTGATCGCTCACGCGGCCTCGCTCTTGGGCCTGTACCGCGTGGCATCGGGCATGAGCGGCGTGAAAACCATGGAAGAGCCGCTTTTCACACGCATGCTCGCCCCTGCCACTCCGCCCAGCCTGCCAGCGGCCGCAGAGCCGCCTCCGCCACCGAATTCAGCACCAAAACAAGCCTCTGTCCCCGATTCCAAAGCATCTGATGCTACAAAAACAGAAGTAATTAAGCCTGTTGATCCACCGGAGCCGCCCAAGCCAGAGCCGATCCCAGAGCCGCCGCCCGAGCCCAAAAAGCTCACCCAAGCCGACACCCTGCCCGACACCGCGCTGCGCGTGCTCGATACGCTCGGCGTGCGCGCAACTGGCACGGCTGTGGTCGCGCCGCCTCTATTGGCCACCGTGTCCACCAGCAGCGTGGGCAGCGGCACCGGCACCATCGAGGCCTGGCCCAGCGATACGCGGCTCAACTACCGCGTGACAGGCGAGTACCGTGGCCAAATCACCGGCAAAGCCAATGTGACTTGGCAACGCACGGGCGACAAATACCAAGTGCTTCTCAACGTCAACCTGGGCGTGATCGATGTGAAGATGGTCAGCCAAGGCCTGGTGAAGCCCACGGTGCTGTGGCCTCAGGTGTACGAAGAGGTGCTGAGCAAACCCCGCAAACTGGTGCTGGATGAGCAAGCCCTCGCGTTTTCAGACGGCAACACCATGGCCCGACCCCCGGGTGTGCAAGACACGGTGAGCCAATTCGTGGAGCTCACTCAGCGATTTGTCTCGGGCCGCGCGGCGCTGGAGCCGGGCAGCGTGGTGCATGTGCCTTTGGCGCGGCCAGGAGGATTCAACGATTGGTATTACGACGTGAGCTACGAGCCGCGATTGCCAACTCGCCTCAACAACACTTACAAAGAACTCGCCGCCTGGCACCTCACGCCGCGCCCCGTGGTGAATGCGCGCG
>JAAFHN010000582.1 GCA_013298415.1 Comamonadaceae bacterium | reverse complement strand
CGGCCGAGCAAAGCCAGTAGGCCAGCGCAATCTCGGTTTCGAAAAGTTCGCGCAGCGCCAAGGCAAGATTGAGCGGTCCGCACAGTGCGCCAGATGCAGCCATCTCCCAGGCGCGGGCATCACCGTGCAAGGCGGCGCGCGCCGCCATCAGGGTGGTCACCACGAACCCAAGGAGCCCCACGCCAAGCGCCATCGGCGTCACCCAGCTAGCGAAGGTGGTCAGGTGCACCGAGCTCAAGGCGTGGTGCTGCGGCGTCATCGGCTCAAACACCAGCACCAGCACGCAGCACAGGATGCTGGCCCAGCCGCAGCTGAGCAAAATCAGGTCGGCCGCCCGATCCCGCTTTTTGGTGCCCAGCCAATTGCGCACGCCCAAAGTACCCGCCGCCACCGACAAAGACGTGCTCACGCCAGGCGCGAGCGACAACCACAAAGCAGTGTTGGTTGACGAGAGCGTGAAGGTGGCGATGAGCGCAGCACCAAAGCCCGAAAGTGTGAAAACATACGCAGCCGAGGTGGTGAGGTAGAGCAGCACTTCGGCCGCCCAGCGTGCCCGGCTGTAGGCAAACTCGAAGAGCACCGCCATCCCGAGAGGGACATAAGCCCCCAAAAGTAAGGTCCAAAGGATTACTTCTGGCAGGCCAAGCGCTGGATCTACAAACTGCATACAGACACGGTACAAGCTTGTGGAGGCCAGCGCAATTCGGCCTCGCATGGGTGTTGCGCATTGGCAGCGCCCCGATTGCTTTTGCCGCATCGGCCCGATCAGCAAAATTAATGGAAAACCCGTATGATTTCTTAGCACTCGGAACTTCTGAGTGCTAACATTCCTCTCGGCTTAACCCATTTCTTGGTACAGACCCCCGAGACCGAAACGCAGGAGCGCTTTCATGACCGTCGCCAGTTCATCCGCCTTGACCACGTCCACAGCACAGTGGGGCTTGCTGCCGCCGCTCGGCCATCTGGATGCCTACATCAGCGCAGTCAATCGCATGCCGCTGCTCACGCTTGAGCAAGAGCAATCAGACGCGCGCGCACTCAAAGCCGACGGCAATGTGGAGGCCGCTGGTCGGCTCGTGATGTCTCATCTGCGCTTGGTGGTGTCGGTTTCTCGCCAGTACCTGGGCTACGGTCTGCCGCACGCGGATTTGATTCAAGAGGGCAATGTGGGCCTGATGAAGGCAGTGCGCCGCTTCGATCCCGACCAGGGCGTGCGGCTCGTGAGCTATGCGCTGCACTGGATCAAGGCCGAAATTCACGAATACATCCTGAAGAATTGGCGCATGGTGAAGGTGGCCACCACCAAAAGCCAGCGCAAGCTCTTTTTCAATCTGCGCTCGCTCAAAGCGAGCCTGAAGCAAAGCGAAGAAAGCCGCGCCGAAACCGCTCGCGACACGCTCACCGCACGCGAAATTGACGTGGTGGCCCGCGAGCTGAAAGTAGATCGCAGCGATGTGATCGAGATGGAAACCCGCATGATGGGCGGCGATGTGATGCTCGACCCCGGCCAAAACGAAGACGGCGAAGAGCAATACGGCCCGATTGCTTACCTGAAAGACGAGCGCAGCGAGCCCACCGCCCAAATCGCGGCCATGCAGCGGGATCGCATGGCCACCGATGGCGTGGAAGAGGCCCTGGCCGCACTGGATGCGCGCAGCCGCCGCGTGGTGGAGCAGCGCTGGCTGGCCGTGAACGACGATGGCTCGGGCGGCATGACCTTGCACGAGCTGGCCGATGAATACGGTGTGAGTGCTGAGCGCATTCGCCAAATTGAAGTGGCGGCCATGAAAAAGATGCGCGGCACGCTCGCGGCATACGCCTGAACTGACAGCCTCCCCAGAGGCGCTGCGCGCTTAAACTGCGCAGCAATGAACACGAGGGATCCCGCCGCCACGCCTGCTTGGAACATCCGAGCCCGCGCAGCCGTGCGCTGGGATCTGGGTCGCACTTGCTTGCTGGCTTCTTGGATTGCGCGCTTGGTGCTGGTGCTTGGCTTGCTCGGCTCGCTGCTCTTCGGTGTTTCGGTGAGTGCCCAGGGCTTAGCCAGCGGCGAAGTGAATGTCCGCATCCATGAACTCAACGCCAATCGGGCTGTGGTGCCTGTGGTGAGGGAGCGTGACACGTGGATTGACCCGCAGGGCAAGGCCAAGGGCGAAGATGCTCAACTTGCCGCTCGCCAAGGTGCCTTTCGCACGCGAGACGGCTTGCGGCCCGAGCTGATTCCCGACGGGGGTGCCCGCTGGTACCGCCTTGAGCTGAGGGCCTCAAAAGACGGCGACGCTCAAGACAGCGTTACAGCGCCTGTAGCCATGACTTCAGACCCTGCACCCGCCGCATCGCAGACCAGTGCGCTCATGATCCGCAGCGCGCGCAGCGCCGGTGCTTCTCGCTGGTACCTCAGCGTGGGCTCGCCATCGGTCGATCTC
>JAAFHN010000035.1 GCA_013298415.1 Comamonadaceae bacterium | reverse complement strand
TTCGCCGATGCGCTCACGAAAGCATTGGCGGTCTGGGCCGAGCAGGATGCAGAGCGGGAAAGACAGGCCCAGGCGGCCGTGGCAGCACTCCTGCGCGCCGAACGCCGCGATGAATATGCCCAGAAGGTGGCTCAGCAAGTGCTGGACATGCCCGAAGCCGTAGGCGTGCCCGAAGAAGCGCTTGAGTTTTTGGTTGGCCCGTGGGCTCGCGTGGTGGCACACGCCGAGTTCGAGTCTGTGCTCACGGGCGAGCAATCGCAGCGGTTTCGCGGCGTGATTGCGGATTTGATGTGGAGCACCAAAGTGGAACAGGCGGGGAAAAACCGCAACCGCTTGGTGCGCATGGTGCCGCCCATGGTGGCCGCCCTGCGTGATGGCCTGGGCACCATCGAGTACAGCATGGACGATCAGCGCAATTTCTTCGCCCAGCTGATGGATTGGCACCAGCAGGCCCTGCGCCCCGGCCAGGCCAGCTCAGACGCGGCAGTCGCTGCACGCGCCAAGGCTGATACCGTTCGCAAAGATGAAATCGGCTGGGTGGCCCACGAAGAAGCACGGCACAGCGGCTTCATGAGCGATTTCACGCCCACCGATGCCGAAGAGCCGCCGGTTTCCCGGATGACGGAGGAGCTGCGTTTGGAAAACATGCAGGTCGGCACCTGGGTGGAACTGCTGACCCAGCAAAAGTGGATTCGTGTGCAGCTCTCGTGGATGAGCCCGCAGGGCAAGCTCTACATGTTCACCGGTGCAGATGGCAGCTCGCATTCGATGAGCAAAAGGTCGCTCAACCACCTCTTCTCAACCCAGTCCATCCGCCTGCTGGCTCAGCGCAAGATCACAGAAAAAGCGCTGGACGCCGTGGCCGACCGAGCACTTGCCAACAGCGTGGCTGAAACCGATATCGTGGTTTGAGCTGCGGGAACAACAGCCGAACGCAAAAAGCCGCAAAAAATTCGCGAAAGACGAGAAAGACGCGAAAGAATCCGGAAATCAGCAGGAATTACCCTGATTCGGACCATGCCTCAGATAGAAACTCGTTCGCCCTGAGCTTGGTCGTTGGGCATCGCCAGGGGCTTCGACAGGCTCAGCCCGAACGGACGGGTTGGCGCATCTGAGGTATGGTCTTAATCAGGGAAATACCTAGTCCGTCACGGTATCTTCGATGTTCGATGCTACTTTATTTGTAGCATTTAACCAAACGCCATCCGACCGCTTTTTGCGATTTTTGCGAAACTTTTGCGGCTTTTGCGTTCTTTGGCTCCCTGAGCCCTCTACCTTGCGGAAACCTTCACTTGTACGGGCAAGGCCATGCCCTTGGCTTGCATCACCGCCCGGAGCATCTCGGGGTAGTCGGTGATGATGCCGTTGACCTTCCAGTCGATGAGTTGAGCGGCGATTTGGGGGTCGTTCACCGTCCATGGGATGACCTGAATGCCCGCGTCTTGGGCTTCTTTCACAAGCTCTGGCGTGAGGTCAGCAAAGTGCGGCGACCAGGTGGCGCCCTTTTGTCCCTTGGTGAAATACGCCACCAAGCCCACCATGTTTTTGTGTTCGGAGAGTTTGCGGCCCACCGTCCAGCTGCCGTCGGTGATCGTGTCGAAGGTGGGCCTCTGCGCGCTCAAGTACACGCGCGGGATCTCGGGTGCGAGCACCGTCAACGCCATCAGGGTGCGCCAATCGAAGCTTTGCACGCTCACCCTGCCCCGCATGCCGTGTGCATCAATCACCTTGAGCAGCGCCTGGGCAAACTCATGCGGCGGCAAGGTTTCATCGGGCCTGGCGGGCGTGATCTTGGTTTCGATGTTGAAGCGAATGTGCTCGGCTTTGAGCGCTTTCACGCGCTCAAAAAGCGCGGCCAGTGTCGGCATGCGCTCGCCGTCTTTGGGCGTTTGCGTGGCAAAGGTGGTGGCGTAGCGGCTTGCCGGGTTGATGCGGCCCACGTCGTAGGTTTGCAGTTGCGCATAGCTGAGCGATCGAATCGCCGGGCCGCGCTCCATGCCGAGCTGGCGCAGCCACTGCCCCTGGGCGTTGCGCGCCAAATCGGGGTTCAGCGCAGGGTCGTGGCCGATCACGACGATGTTGTCGGCTGTCACGCCCACATCCAGCTCCAAGGTGTTCACACCCACGGCCATTGCCGCATCGAAAGCTGTGAGCGTGTTTTCGGGGGCCATGCCCCGCGTGCCGCGATGGCCCTGGAGATCGAACGCGAAAGCCGGCAAGGCCAGCAAGGCCCCGCAAATGCCAAACAGCAAACTCCGAACACGTTTTTTCATGAAAAACTCCTCCTCTGTCCATTTATTTGCATCATCTTCTGCTACATAAAACGCAGCATCAGTCCAGCTTTGCTCCCGAGCGCTTCACAGCATCCGCCCACTTCGGCGACTGGGCTTTCAGGTATTCGGCAAACGCATCTGCGCCCAAAAATGCGGGATCGGCACCTTGGGCGACCATGCGGCTGGAGATGTCGGGATCTTTGAGCACCGTCTCAAACGCCTTGCTCAGCCGATCCACCACCGGCTTGGGCGTGCCTGCAGGGGCCAAAAAGCCGTAGAAGCCCACCACATCGAAGTCTTTGATGCCCGACTCAATCACCGTGGGCACGTCGGGCAGCGCCACATTGCGCTCACGGCTGGTCACGGCCAGCGCCCGCACCCTGCCCTGCTTGTGGTACTGCGCCGCTTGAGGAATGCTCTCGGCCATCACCTGCACCTGGCCAGAGATCAAATCTTGAAAGGCAGGGGCGCTGCCACGGTAGGGGATGTGCGTCATGAACATGCCGGTGGCGGATTTCAGCATCTCGGGCACGATGTGGCTGATGCCGCCATTGCCCGCAGAGCCGTAGTTCAATCGGCCTGGATTCTTCTTCACATGCGCGATCAGCTCCGGCAAGGTCTTGGCAGGCACGCTGGGGTGAACCAAAAACGCCAGCGGCTGGCGCGCGCTGCGGGCAATCGGCACAAAGTCTTTCAGCGTGGCATAGGGCAGCTTGGAGTAAAGCGCTGGGTTGAGCACCATCACGCCGGTGTTGGCCAGCATGATGGTGTGGCCGTCTGCCGGGCTTTTCATCACCTCTTGCGCGCCCACGATGCCGCCTGCACCGGTTTTGTAGTCAATCACGACTGGCTGGCCGAGTTCTTTTTGCAGCTTGTCGCTCAGCAGCCGCGCATGCTGGTCGAGTGGCCCGCCTGCGGGAAAGCCAATCACGATTTTGATGGGCTTGCTGGGGAAAGCCTGGGCATGGGCCATCCGGGCGGTCAGCGGCAGGGCGCAGGCGGCGGTGGCAGATGCGGCGATCAGGGCGGTTCGGCGGTGCATGCGTTGTCTCTCCGGGTTTCGTTGCAGGCCTGCATTGTGGCGGCGCAGCGGTCGGCTGCCAGGTGAAAAACCCCTGAGTGCGCCGCTGCATCGGTGCAAACCCCGAAGCAAAAACACCAGCGCCACCATCGCCTGTCGGCCTGGCGGCGCGAAGATGCGGGCATGCCCGAAACACTCACCCACTCTTCCGCCACCACCCTGCTCGCCACCCTGCCCCCCGCGCCGCACCACAAGTTTTGGCCCAAGCGCGTGCCGCGCGCGATTGACGTGCCGCAAACCAGCCTGTGGCAGAACCTGGGTGTGAGCGCAGCGCGCTACCCCTCAAAGCCCGCATTCGTGTTCATGGATCAAGCGCTGAGCTACCGCGATTTGCTACACATTTCGCAGCGTCTAAGTGTCTATTTACTAGGACATAGCGGCGAAAACACTCAAAATCGCCTTGAAAAAGGCTCCCGCGTGCTGCTTTTGGCGCAAAACACGCCGCAGTTCGCAGCCGCCTACTACGCCGCGCTTGGGTCAGGCTGCGTGGTCGTGCCGGTGAACCCGATGAACAAGGCCACCGAGTTGCAGCACTACATCACCGATGCCCAGTGCAGCGTGGCGTTTACCACCAGCGATTTGCTGCCAGAGTTGTTGGCCGCCAACGCGGCCTTGCCTGCTGAGAAGCGGCTCCAACGCATCTGCGCGTCGCATTACAGCGACTTCTTCGATCCGGCCAACACCACAACGCCCGAAGCCTGGCAGCCCTGGCTGCTCCCCCGGCCCGATGTGCCCGTGGCCGAAGCGGCCGCGCTGGGCATCGAGCTCACCGCCTGGCAAGACGCTGTGCGCGCACCAGGCGATTTCGCAGAAGTGCCAACCGGCCCAGACGACCTCGTGGTGCTGCCCTACACCAGCGGCACCACCGGCCTGCCCAAAGGCTGCGAGCACACGAATGCCACGATTGGGCATAACGTGTGGGCAGGTGGGCTCTGGGGCCAAAGCTGCGCACAAAGCGTGTTTTTGGGCGCCACGCCGATGTTTCACATCACCGGCATGCTCTACGCACTGCACGGCAGCATAGCGCTTGGAGCCACCACGGTCATCATGCCGCGCTGGGATCGCGAAGCCGCAGGCCGGGCGCTCTCGCGCTACAAAGTGACGCACTGGACCAACATCCCGACCATGGTGATCGACCTCATGGCCTCGCCGAACTGGAAATCGTTTGACCTCAGCAGCCTGCAATACATCGGCGGCGGTGGCGCGGCCATGCCCCAGGCGGTGGCGCAGCGTTTGTTGGACGACTTTGGCTTGAAATACGTGGAGGGCTACGGCCTGACTGAGACCGCCGCTCCCAGCCACAGCAACCCGCTGGATCGGCCCAAACAGCAGTGCCTGGGCATGCCCTACCTGGGCACCGATGCGCGCGTGTTTGACCCCGAATCTCTGCCCCACGCGCCCCAAGAAATGCCGCAGGGCGAAGCAGGCGAGATCTGCATTTGCGGCCCGATGGTCTTCAAAGGCTACTGGCAGCAAGCTGCCGCCACAAAGGCCGCGTTTTTCGAATGGCAAGGCCGCAGCTACTTTCGCAGCGGCGATTTGGGCCGGGTGGATGAGGAAGGCTACTTCTTCATCACGGATCGGCTCAAACGCATGATCAACGCGAGCGGCTTCAAAGTTTGGCCCGCAGAAGTCGAAGCCCTCATGTTTGCCCACCCCGCCATCCAAGAAGCCTGCGTGATCGCAACGAAAGATGCTTACCGGGGCGAATCCGTGAAAGTGGTGGTCGTGAAACGCGCTGCACCCGAGTTCGCAACCGTGAACGAAGAGGACATCCTCACCTGGTGCAAAGCCAACATGGCCAGCTACAAAGCCCCCCGCGTGCTGGAGTTCGTAGCTGCCCTGCCCAAAAGCGGCAGCGGCAAGGTGATGTGGAGAGCGCTGCAAGAGGCGGAGACCACCGGCACTCCGCGATGAGGGTTTCCGCACGGTTGCACCCCTTCATCCTGCGGGCGATCCGGCGCCGCGCCTTCCCTTGGCCATCACGTACGACAGCAGCATCCCATGGATTCAAACACTTTGGTTCGGGCGCAAGCGCACTCGGTATCCGCAAACACACACCAGGCTGGGGACACAGCTCGATCGATGCCGCAAATCCTCGTCATTGACGATCATCCCCTGGTGCTCGCAGGATTGGTACAAGCGCTCGGGTCCGTGACCCGCGCCAACGTGGTCACTTGCAGCTGCTGGGTGGATGCCTGGCGAGCAATCAAAGCGACCAACTTCGATTTGCTGCTGGTGGATCTGAACTTGCCAAATTCCGCTGCCGCACAGACCTGCCGCGAAATCGCCCGGCTCGCGGCCATGGATCCCAGCTTGCCGATCTTGATCCTTTCGGCGAGCGAGACCGACGAAGAGCACACGCTGGCTCTTGCCAGCGGAGCGCGCGTATTCCTGCACAAAAGCAGCCCCCCGCAACACATCGTGACCCAGGTGCTCGAGCAACTTGAGAAGAGCGATTCTTTTCGGCGAAGCTCAGCTGAGGCACCAGACGAACAGGCAGCAACAAGCCCTGGCGCCTTACTAACGGCTAGGCAGCAGGATGTGCTTTTGGGTATCGCGCACGGAGAAAGCAACAAGGAGATTGCCAAAAGGCTAGGTACGGCTGAAAGCACCATCAAGGTTCATGTTGCCGCGATTTTCAAAGCGCTCGGCGTCAGCAATCGCACCCAGGCCGCGCTCAGCGTGAGGGTGCCGGACCAACTTGAGCGGCCGTCTGGCTGAGCTTGTTCAAAGAGCTGCTTGCCCAGTTCAAAATTGCCTCCAGATTGAGGGGCTTGGCCATGAAGGTCACACCCTCACGCTCGCACTCACTCGAGAGTTGCGGCCCGGGCACCCCACTCATCAAAAGGGCGGGTAGACCGGCGTCGTTGTACTGCTCTCGCAGCTCTGCAATCAATTCCATGCCGTTCATGCCGTCAGCGCCATCCAGTTGAAAGTCCACCACCAGTGCAAACGGTTTGCCCGGCCGGGCAAGCACCTGCGCCTTCGCCTCGCCTGCGCTGCGGTGGGCACTCAGCCCCCAATTACGGGATCTCAACACGAGTGCGAGTGCGTCGAAAGCCGCCAAGTCGTCTTCCACCAACACCATCCAGACTGGCTCGGTCGCAGGCGCAAGCCCCTCAGCGTCCGGATTTGGCACGGATGTCTGTGGGTTGACGCGCACGCGGCTCCCGCCCTGAATGTCGTGAGGGATGCTCCTGCCGAGATCGTCGGCTTTCAGCGCGGACAAGGGCAGCGCAAATGAAAAACGGCTGCCCTGGCCGGGCCGACTCCGCCACACCAAGTCGGCGCCGAGCGCCTGCGCGTGCTGCAGGGCAATCGTGAGGCCAAGGCCGACCCCCGCTGCGTGGTGCTCTTGGCTCCCGTGTTCGCCGACCTTGCCACGAACATAGGGAAGGAAAAGCGCCCGCGCATCTGGGTCGCCCATGCCACTGCCGGTGTCCCAGACCTCGAGCCGGGCAGCGCCGTTTTTCCTTCGCAAAGCAACCAGAACGCCGCCGCTTTCGGTGTACCGGAGCGCGTTGTCGATCAGGTTAAGCAGCACTCGCTCAAGCAGCAGCTGGTCACAAAATGCGCTCACCTGTGCG
Source organism: Comamonadaceae bacterium (assembly GCA_013298415.1). GTDB lineage: Bacteria > Pseudomonadota > Gammaproteobacteria > Burkholderiales > Burkholderiaceae_C > JAAFHN01. Next base: position 5,060 of record JAAFHN010000035.1, on the reverse strand, counting down.
GGGGCACGCAGGCGCAGGTCAAGCCCCTTTCGATTTGCAAGGGGCGCAAAACTCAGCATCAGCTTGCGCAGCAAAGCGATGAGATCGAATGCGGCTGGTCTTGCCTGCATGACGCCTGTGTCCAGCCGGGCAGTGTCGAGCAAGCCATTGAGCAGTTGGGCCAGATTTTCAACGGAGGCTTGGGCATTCTCGATGGCAGGATGAGGTCGTTTGCCGGAGCTGGCGGATTTCAACGCGTACAGGTTCAGAGCCAGCGCATTGAGTGGTTGGCGCAAATCGTGACTTGCGGCCGCGATGAAGTGGGTTTTCGAGGCGCTGATCGACTGCGCTGCATCGCGTTGGATCTGCAGTTCCGCAGCCAAGTCCGCGTTTTCGAAACTCAATGCAAACGACCTGGCAAGCGTTGCATGGAACGCGAGTGCAGCCCAGCTCACGATCGCAAGGTACAAAACACACATCAGCGCCCACTCGGGCCCAAGCCCATCGCCTACCAAACACATCACGGACAGAGGCACAACAGCGGGATAGACGAAGCAAAAATACATCCGTGGCTCGTGACCCATGGTGTAGACGCCGCCCATACCCAAGCCAGCCACCACGAACAGCACCGCGACTTGGTCAAGCGCCTGCCCCGTTGCAAAGAGAACGCCGGCACCTGCGCCCCAGCAACAACCGGCAAAGAGTGCGATGGCCGCACCAAGCCGGATGTGCGGGCGCACCACAGCAACTGGGGGCCGCACGCGCAGCCACCAATACGCCGCAGCAGGTATGAATTGGGCGAGCATGCACACAAACCAAATCTGTCTGGCCCCACCAGGCGCAGCAAGCCCAACCAGGGAACTGAGCAGTCCAGCCATGAGGGCATTTCCGCCCAGGTTTGCCGGCATAGCGGCCCGCAAGGCGCGCCTCATCTCAGCCTGCACACGCGCGTTGGGACGGATGGGCTGAAAAAATGGCCTAGTCATGATTCCTGCAAAGCACCATATCAAGGACCTTACGCTACGCGAAAAAAGTCACACCTGGCTATTGGCACTTACGCCTTTAGGACTAGTCTCGAGGCGGCACGCGGCTTCTACGATTCGAAGCAACCGCCGCAGAACCTGTTGATGTTCAGCGCGGGCCGCATCTGAAATGCGCAGCCAGCCTAGAAGCGAGCCAAACAGCGAGAGATGCTGTTTGGCAAGGCCTCTACCACGCTGCGTACCCGGAGCTGGCTCGCGTTGGCCGCAAGGGGCGTTGCAGAGGCCCCTTCAACGGATGATTCTAAATTGGAGACACCAATGGTTCGAAAAAACTGGCTTCAAGCGCTCTTGGTTTTCATGGCGCTCTTGATGGCAACGGCCTCTCAAATGGCATGGGCGCAGGAAAAAGACGTGTGCTGGAAATCCACTTACGGCCGCGGCGTGGGTGAAGTGCCAGACAGTTGCCGACCGGGGCTGGAGCGAAACGGGGCGCTTTGCTACGAACAGTGCCGCCCAGGCTTTTTGGGCAATGGCCCAGTGTGCTGGGGCAGTTGCCCTGCTGGCATGCAGGACATGGGAGCTTTTTGCGCCAAACCAGAACCAAGCTACGGTCGAACTGCTGGGTATGTGGACCTGGCCCAGTGTCGGCGCGAACACGCTCAGGGGTGTGAGCAAGATGGGTTATTGCAGTACCCAAGGTGCAAGGCCGGCTATACCGGCCGCGGACCTGTGTGCTGGAGCACCCAAGCCTGCCCGGCAGGTTTTGCAGAGGCGGGCCTGACCTGCACAAAGCCAAGTTACGGCAGGGGTGCCGGAGAGCCCTTGGTGTGCTCAGCTGGCAAGCAAGCGGATGCCGGCTTGTGCTACCAAGGCTGCCGCCCCGGCTTCGATGGTGCGGGGCCGGTGTGCTGGGGTCGATGCCAAGGGGAGTATGGTTTTGAGTGCGGTGGCTTGTGCGCCATCGATCAGGCCATGTGCGTGAAGGCGACGGCTGACATGGTGATTGCTTCTTTGGAGACCATTGGCACTTTGGTCGGCACAGTTGTCACCGGAGGTGCAGCTGGAGCGGCCAAGGCAGCGGCATCCACAGCAGCACGCATCGCAACCCGGGGTATCGCCAAGGAAGCCGCAAAAGCCGCCATCCGGGATGCCGCACGCAAGGCTGGGCAGAGCTACACCGAGATGCAACTTGAAAACATGGCGCTTGCGTCCGTGGGGCAAGACTTTGACCCGACCATGCTCGATCCCACCGGCATTGCGAGCCTGGTCAAGGCGTTCAACAAACCCATCTGCAATGAACCCGGCGCATCCACGGCCAACACCCGTCGCCCCATCGACATGCTCACTGTGCTCACGGCCGATCGCTTCCAATTCGTGGACTGGAACGGCAGACAACTGAACGCAGGACGATCCGGCAACAACTTCACGGTCGGCGCAGGAACTCAGCCAGGTGGCGAGTCCAATGCCCTGCGCTACGTTGCCGCCGACGGTCAACGCTGGGTCGCATTCCTGACGCCAGATGGATTCATCCATCAGCCTGGCGCCGACGAAGGAAAACAAGTCAACGGCAGGCTGGTGAACAGCCACCAAGACTGGTACATGGAGTATCGAGGCTGGGACGGCGGGTTGTACCGCGCGAGCTGGGGTGCCCTGGTGAAGAAGTGGCAGGTCACGCGCCGCTAGCGGCACACGGTTAGGAGCGGGGCGGTAGAACTTCCCGCCTCGCAACTGTCCAAAGCCGAGTACCGCGCGGTGCGGCCAAAAAGGGCGTAGCTTGGGCTACGCCCTTTTTTTTGCCGACGGTACCGGTTTCTCGGCGCTTTTGGGGTGGCCAAACGCTCGGCTTTGCCGCGTCGACGCAATAGAATCCCAACGGTCTACAGCATCCTCGATTGATCGTATCCCTGAGCAAGGGGCTGGAGACTGAAACCAGCGGGGGCGTGCATGTTGACTTTGGACGAGACTCGGATAGGTGCGATTGCGTTGTTCAGCTCGCGAGGTCTTGCACTCTGGCTTGTGCTGGCGGGCTTGCTGATCTCCGGCTGCGGTGGAGGATCGCAAAGCAAAACCGAAGGCAGCGAACTTCCTGGCCTCAGCGCGCCCCTCGCCCTCGGCACCACGGCCGTTTCTGCGGAACGACCCGATGCCGTGATCCATGTCGCTGGCGCCTACGTGCCGCCGCCAGTGCCGCATGCCCAACCCGACGCCGCGCGACTGACGCCCGATCAGACGCAGCGCGCACGCGTGGCCCTCGCAAAAACCGGCTTTGTGCCTCAATACGTGGCGGCAGAAGACTCGCGAGAGCTCGCCCTCAGCATCGAAGGCGCTCGCTCAGCTCGAGAAGGCGCTCGCCAAATCGCCCTGCCCCGCGAGCTAGCATTTGCCAACGGCGCAAGCGCCAAAAGCCTCAACTGGCAAAAACAAGCGAGCGGTCTTGTGTCGGAGATGGCTGTGGCAGTGCCGGGCGCGGCTGGCGCACGCATCGCCTTGATGGTCGAAAAGTTGCCAGATGCTGCGAAATTGCGTGTCTTTGCGCCCGATGGCAGCGTCGAGCACGTGTTCTCTGGCAAAGAGGTGAAGGCTCAGCTTCAGCTTCTGAACGCGCCAGTGAAGGGCGTGATGGGTCAGTTCTGGACGCCGTACATCAGCGGCGAACAGTTTGTCATCGCTCTAGACCTGCCCTCGGGCCTTGCGCCAGACGAAGTGCGTATCAGCCCCAGCCGCGTCTCCCACTTCTTCGAACCCCCGGCAGCAGGCCTGCCAGACGCGCGGGTTTCTGGCCTTGAGCGGGCCAAGGTCGGTGAATCGGGCTCGTGCAACATCGATGCCAATTGCTACCCCCAGCTCTCAGGCCTCGCGCCGGGTGTTGCACGCATCTCTTTCACCAAGGAAACCGGCGCTTCTTTTCTCTGCACGGGTTCGCTTTTGAATGACCGCGGGCTGAGCTTCACGCCCTATTTGCTCACGGCCAACCACTGCATCAGCAAGCAGTCTGAGGCGTCCAGCGTCCAAACCTTTTGGTTTTACCGCTCGGCCAGTTGCGGCTCGCCGCAGCTCTCGCCGAACACGGTCACGCGCTCTGGTGGTGCCGTTTTGCTCTTCAATACCTCGCAAACCGATGTTTCGCTGCTCAGGCTGAACACTGCGCCGCCGCCAGGTGTCACCTACCTTGGCTGGGGCGTTGATCCGCCTTCGGCCGGTCAGCAAATGTCTGCTTTGCACCACCCGAGCGGCGACATGCTCAAGGCCGCTTTCGGACCTTTGCGCGGCTGGCGCAACTGCACCAGCAGTGGGGGCGGCACCTTTACGTGCAATTCGGCTACTTCGGCCACGGGCGCGTTTTCAGAGATTCAATTCACTGCGGGCACAACTGAAGGGGGCTCAAGCGGCTCCCCCCTCTTCACCAATGTGAATGGAAGTCTTCGGGTGATCGGGCAGCTGTACGGCGGCACCTCCAACTGCTCTTTGCCCGACGGCACCAACATGTATGGGCGGATGGACATCAGCTACAACTTGGGGCTGAGCAGATTTTTGGAGGGCACCAGCTCGTTCGTGACCTTCCCTTTGCAAGTGCAGCGCTCGGGCAACGCGGGCGGGACCGTCACGTCAACTCCGGCGGGCATCAGCTGCGGCTCGGCTTGCTCGCAGCACTTCCAGGCGAATTCGGTCGTGACGCTGGCCGCGCAACCGGCAGTGGGGGCTACGTTCGATGGCTGGAGTGGGGCTTGCAGCGGTACGGGAGCCTGCGTCGTGAACTTGAGCCAAGCGCGGGCCGTGACGGCGACTTTCTCACAGCCTTTCATTGCCCTGTCCACCGCCTTGGACAACCCATCGCTCACCTTCAGCACCGGCGGTGCTCAGCCATTCTTCGGCCAGAGTCAGCAAGCGCTGGTTGGCACGTCCTCCGCCCAGGCCGGCGCGATCGGCGATTTGCAAAACTCGCAAATGAGCACCACGGTCACGGGGCCGGGACGCGTGAGCTTTGCTTGGAGAACCTCGTCAGAACAAGGCTATGACTACTTGCGCTTTTACGTGAACAATGTTCCGCAGAGCTCGCTGAGTGGTACGTCGCTTTGGATCACGCAAAGCTTTGTGCTG
>JAAFHN010000460.1 GCA_013298415.1 Comamonadaceae bacterium | reverse complement strand
GGGATCTTTGCCCAGATACACGACGCCCATCGCGCCTTTGCCGAGCTCCTTTTCTACGTCGTATCGACCGAGCTTGGGTTTTTCCACGGTGCCATCGCCCAAAATCATCGTGCCGCCGGGGTGGGAACCACCGCCACCCAAAATCACGGTTTCCGACAAGTTCTTCGCGCGATTGAGCTTTGCCGCCAAGTCTTTGTAGTCCTTGTCGTAGGTGCTCATGAACTCATACACCGCTTGCGCCTTGTTGAACTGACGCTTGCGCTCGAAATCGAGCGCGAGGTTGTACATGTTGTCCATGAGCGCGGCGCCATGGGTTTCGTCAAGCGGCACGCGGCGGAAACGATCAAAGGCCTCGTCCAGCCGCCCCTGGCCTTGCAACGCGAGACCCATCATGCGGTTGGTGTCGGCGGATTCGGTGTCCGACTTGGCTTTGCCGACTTCGGTGAAGAAGAACCGCTTGGTGGTGAGCGCCAGATGACCCACCAACAAGAGCAAGGCCGCCAGGCCGAACTTGATCCAAGCGGCAGCACCCAGCACCAACACCACAGACAACACGAGCAAGCCCAGAAACAAGCCCCCTGAGACCAACGCTCCGTGGGCCGCACTCAAGCGAGGCAGCAGCGCGATCAGGTACACGGCAACTGCAAGAAAGGCCGCCAGTGACAGGTAAGCGCCCCAACTTGTCATTGAGTAGAGGTGCTGATTGAGGAGTGCGGCGGTCGAGTGCGCCATGAAGTCAACGGCAAAAAGGCTGGTGCCTCCGGGTGAAGCAAAGACGTTCCCCAAGCCCGCAGCAGTCGGACCGATGACGACGACCTTGCCGGCATAGCGGGCGGCAGCAATCTTTCCGGTGTAAACGTCATAGAACGAGTCACGCGGGAAAGCGCCTGCGCCGTAGAACTGGGTGAGCGCACGTCCAATTTCGTCAGTTTTGAGGGTGACCTTGCCGAATTTGACTTGAGCAGCGGCTGGGTCTGGCTTGATGTCGACTAGGTTGTAGTTCAACGACTTCGCTGCGGCCAGCAGTGCCAGCGACGGCATGGCTTGGCCAAAATGACCGACAAACAGCGGCTCTTCTCGCACGATGCTGTCGATGTCTTGCCATTGATTGAGGTGGCCAACACCTGCTGAGGCGCTCGCGAGCTTCTCGATGGGGTATTGAGCCGATTTCGAGGGGAACGAAAACCCTTGAGAGTCCTGCAAAACATGCCGCGCCATGTCCGGGCGTGTCGGGGCATCCGGTCGCCCCGCAGGCTCACCCAGCTCAAAAGTCGCGGCAAGCAACACATTGCCCGCCTTTTGGATCGCCGCAGCGAGCTTGGCGTCGTTGTCCAAATCTGCTTGCGCCACCGTCGCAAGCTTTTGCACTGCTTCTCCGAGCGTTTGCCCGGCGAACTCCGGCTGACTCGGCATATCCTTGAACTTCTGGATGTACCCCAAGCTTTTATCGGACTCGGGTTCAAACAGCAAGGTGGTGTTCACGATCACTTTCGCCTTGCCCTCGGCAAGTTGCGAAATCACCTTCGCCTGTACATCTCTCGGCCAGGGCCAACGCCCGATGTTGCGAATACTTTGATCGTCAATGGCGATCACCGCAATCTGATCGCCCGGCTTTTTGCCGCTCATTTGGGTTGCAGCATCGTAGAGCTGCCGCTCCAAGCGCTCGATGAAGTCAGAGGAGATTTGGATGGCGAGTACAGCGAGAACCACCACCAAACCTAGGAACCAATCGGTCCTCCAAAACTTGGTGTTGATTTTACGTTTGGCCACTGATGTCCTCGTTGGAATTGCGCGATGGGGCGGCGCGGGCGGGCGCGAGATGCCTCAAAGCTTCGTAACGCAACGGTAGCAGAGCGCTACAGCGGCGACAAGTGCGTTTTCCACGCTTGGACACAAGATGTTGCGATTTTACGCCAACTTTCGCACCTAAGTGCCTGGATTTGCTCAGAAAACCGCAGGAATGCACCGCGCTCTAGCTGGTGGCAGGAGGCTTTTTGCTTGCGAACCACTTGCCAAGCCCAACCACCATCACCGCGCCGACCACGCCCATGACGTAGCCCACGTAGCTCTCTGCGGGCATCCAGGGTTTCAAGCCCGGGTCGGTGTGGATCATGGTGCCAGCAATCCAGCCGAGCAGCGCGGCGCCTGCGGTGATGATGAAGGGAAACTTGTCCATCAATTTGAGCACCAGCTGGCTGCCCCAAACGATGATTGGGATGCTGACCAGCAGGCCGAAAATCACGAGCGCCATTTTGTGCTCGCCGCCGCCTGCTTCCGCAGCGCCCGCAATGGCGAGCACGTTGTCCACGCTCATCACCAAGTCGGCCACGATCACGGTTTTCACCGCCGTCCAAAGCTTATCGCTGGACTGAATGTCGCCGTGGTCATCGTCCTGAGGGATCATCAGCTTCACGCCGATCCACACAAGGAGCACGCCGCCAACGAGCTTCAGGTAGGGCACGGCCAAGAGGCTCATGGCAAAGGCAATCAGCACCACGCGAATGCCGATGGCCCCCACGGTGCCCCACATGATGCCTTGCGTGCGCAGCTTTGGCGGCAAGCCTCTGCAGGCCAGGGCAATGATCACGGCGTTGTCGCCGCCGAGCAAAATGTCGATCAGGATGATCTGGCCAACGGCGACCAGAAACTGGGGGGTCAAAAAGTCCAAGGAAAGCTCCGATTGATGTCAAAGGCTCTCCGCCTCAGCAGCGCCGCCCCTGCGGCCGCATGCCCTCTTGTTATCGTGATTTTTAGCTCGACAAGCCCTGAGTGGGGCCTACGAGTTTGCTTTGTCTTCTGTCTTGCGCCTTGACAAAAGCTGCCCCAAGGCAACCACCAGCACCGCGCCAGTGATGCCAACAAGCACTTCGGCATTCGGCACATGATCCGCAAACCAGACTTTATCAACAGGATCGGTTGCGAGCATGCCACCCGCCAAATAGCCGAGTAAAGCGGCACCCGCCGTGATGATGAAAGGGTAGCGCTCCATCACTTTCATGAGCAAGGCGCT
>JAAFHN010000484.1 GCA_013298415.1 Comamonadaceae bacterium | reverse complement strand
AGCACAAGGGCGTGCGCATGCTCACGGTTCGCGCCTTCGTTACCGAACTGCTTCATCTGCGGCGTTGAAGACACGCCGTTCTAAACCCATTCCAAACAAGCCACCGGCGCCAAGTGTGCGCTCACATGCTGCCAGCTCTCGCCTGCGTCGCGGCTGATCCACAGGTTGCCGGTGGTGCTGGCCATCGCAAGGGTTTGACCGTCTGGGGTTACAGCCAAGCCGTGGCGGTAGATGAGGTCGTAGGCGTGTTCTTGGGGCAGGCCTTGGCGGAACACTTGCCAAGTCTGGCCGCCGTCATCCGTGCGGGCCACGCACATGGCGGCATCGGGGGCGTAGCGTTTGGCATCCGCCACGGCAGGCACCACCCAGGCGCGCTTGGGTGACTGAGGGCAGGCTTGGATCGCGAAGCCGAAGTCGCCGATGTCTTCGATCGCTGAGCAGCGGCTGAAGTTTTCAGCGAAATCGGTGCTGCGGTAGATGCCGCCATGCAGCTGGCACCACACCACATTTGGCTCAGCTGCGCAGCTTGACAGGCGGTGCGGATCTTGGATGTTGGGCTCAGTCGCCATCTCGGGCGGCATGAACTCGGCGTTGAAGCCCTTGCCAGCCAGTTGCCAGGATTCGCCAGCATCTAGCGTGCGCCAGGTGCCGCCGCACGAAATGGCGGTGACGACGTGGTTGGAGTCAGCGGGGTCCACGATCAAGGTGTGGGCCGCAGGGTGGTCGTTGCCGCCGCCCATCCACTGCAAACGGCGCTCATCCTGCCAAAAGCCCTCGCTCAAACGCCAGCTTTGGCCCAAATCGTCGCTGCGAAACACGGCTGCAGGCATGGTGGCGGCCCAAAGCCGCGTGGGATGCGCTGCCCCGCCCCCAGCCAATGCCCACACCCGTTCCACGCTCCAGGGCGTGGGGTCGTCTTTGAACGGGCCAGCCTCGGGCTTGGGAGGCAGCGCGGGCGCGGTCAGCTCTTCCCAAGTCTTGCCTTGGTCAATGGAGCGGTGCAGCTTCGGCCCAAAATGGCCCAACGCGAGCGACGCGATCCAAGAGCCGTCAGCCGGATTCACGAGTGTTTGCACCACCGGATCGCCCAGGAAGGCCGTTTGTTGCACGGCCCAGATGCCACTGTTCGTGCCACCGCTCGGGACGAGCACAAAAAGCCCTTTTCGGGTGCCAATCATGAGTTTTTGAGTCATCTCTGTCTCCTCAGCCGCCGGTCAAACACTGCACCACAAACACCTTCGCGCCGGGCGGCACTTGGCGATGCACATCTTCACGAGGCAAGTGCATTGCGTTGTTCACAAACACGGCCACATGCTTGCGGATGTGGCCTTGATCGGTGAGCACGTAATGCTTGAGCGCAGGCTGCGCAGCAAGCGCCGCGTTCAACACTTCGGCCAAGCTGCCGGATGCCAACTGCTGATCCGCAATCGGGTGGTGCCGCTGAAGGCTGGGCGCAAAGCTGATTTCGATCATGGCGCGCTGGCGGGGCGAGCAGGCGGCGCGCTCCCGAGCATGCCGGGATAAAACACCAGGAGCGGCTGCACATCGGCCACGAAGGTGCCGTGGACCAGCGAGGGATCCGGCTTGAGCAAATCGCGCACCGCTTCGATGTTTGCTGCTGAGAACACCAGCAGGCCCTTGCTGCCGTAGCGCACGCCAGCCGTGATGTGCCCCGCTCGGCGCAGATCGCGCAGATGGGCTGAATGCTCTGCAAAGAAAGCCTGAGACTGAGGCGGCTTGCTCGCATCCCAAGCCGGGCCGGTGGTGATCTCCACCGCAAAACTTCTCAGCGCCGAAGCAGTTGGTGCAGAAGCGGGGACCGGAGCAACCGGTGCGACGGGTTGCGAGTTGGCCGTCCATGCTGCGATGCACGCCAGCGCACAGCCCAGCCGTCGAAAAATCGGAGTCATACTGCATTCTGTACCCGAGAGCAGGGTTCGGAAACGACCCGGATGCGATTGCGCAATTTTTGCTCTTGCACAATTCAGCGATGAACACCCCCACCGACGAACTTTTCCGCCAAGACGCCTACCTGCGAGAGTGTGTGGCGCAAGTTTTGCGCATCGAGGTCACTGCCGATGGGCAGCCGATGGGCGTGATCCTGGACCGCACGGTGTTCTACCCACTCGGCGGTGGGCAGGCGGGGGATGCGGGTTGGCTGCACTTGCCTGGCGGCGAGACGCTGGCGATTGCCGACACCCGCAAGGCCAAAGGGGCCGATGGGAGCCCTACCGGAGAGGTTTTGCACGTTTTTTCAAGTGAAATTGCACCCCTGTCCAGGAATTCATTGCATTCTTTGCTATCGAATTTGCAAAGCACGCAAACTCAGATTCGCGCAGAAGTGGACTGGCATCGCCGCCACAGGCTGATGCGTTTTCACACCACCACGCATTTGCTCTGCCACCTGGTGGGCGAGCTGGTGGACGGCTGCTCGATCACGCCCGACTACGCGCGGCTTGACTTTCACATGACCGCGCCGCTGGACAAAGAGGCGCTCACTGCCGGGATCGCCAAACTGGTGGCTGCCGACCACGCCATCCACATCAGCACCGTGACCGATGCCGAGCTGGATGCGAACCCAGCGCTCGTGAAAAGCATGAGCGTGCAGCCGCCAAGAGGCTCGGGCTTGGTGCGCACCATCAGGATCGCAACGGACACCGAACTCATCGACCTCCAACCCTGCGGCGGCACGCATGTGGCGCGAACAGGCGAGATCGGTCAAGTCATCGTCACCAAAATCGAAAAGAAATCCGCCAACACGCGGCGAGTGGTGTTGGGGTTTGGGGGGGAGTTAGGGAGCAAGTAACGCGAAAAACGCAGAAAACTCGCGAAAAGCTCGAAAAATTTGTAGGAAGTTTCGGGCACGGCC
>JAAFHN010000463.1 GCA_013298415.1 Comamonadaceae bacterium | reverse complement strand
TGGCCAGAGGCGGGGGTCGGTGTCGGCGTAGGCGATGGCTACCCAGTCTTGGAGGGAGCCATCGGGTTTTGCTTCCATCGCGGCTTTCACTTTGGCTTCTCTGGCGAGGCGGTGGGCTTTGAGGTGTTTGAGGATGGCGGTGGGCGGCACTTCTTCTGAGCCGAGCACGTAGCCGTGGGCGGGGAGGATGTGCCGCATGCCTTGGGTTTCGCACAGCGCGATCAGGCGGTCGAGTGAGTCGAGGTAGTCGCCCATGTGGCCGTCGGGCGGGTCGATCACGGTTGTGCTGCCGTTCAGCACATGGTCGCCCGAAAAGAGCAGGCCGTCTTCCTTCAGGTGCAGGCAAACGTGGTTGGCGGCGTGGCCGGGGGTGTGGATCACGGTGAGGGTGGTCTTGAAGCTGCCATCGGGGCTGCTCAAGGTGCTTTCTGCGCCGTTTTGAGCTGAATTTTGAATCAAATCACCGCTCTGTCCTAGTATTTGTTCAGTTTGTTGCTCTGAGTTTAGGAGTGACTTGAGCGATGCTTCCTGCCACGGCTTAGACGGCTCAAACTGCGCCGCATCGCGGGCGGTGGGCGCGCTCGCCATGCCCAGGATGGGCGGGTGGGTGGGGCAGGCGGCTTGCAGGAGCGGTGCGGCAGGCGAGTGATCGGCGTGCGAATGCGTACACACGATCAAGCGCACATCGCCGCCCGTGGCCTGCACGATGCGCTGCACATGGGCTGGGATGGCGGGGCCAGGGTCGATCACCAGGTAGCCGGTGTCGGACGTGCCCAGGATGTAGGTGTTCGTGCCTGGCCCCGTCATCATGCTCGGGTTGGGCGCGGTGAGGCGCATCAGGTGCTTCAAAAGCGGCACGGGCTTTTCGCATTGCCAGGCGAGCTCGTGCACGATTTGCCCATCGGGGCTCACGAGTTGCAGCTCGCCAAAGGGCTGCTCGTGCGCCATGTGCCGCGAGTCTTGGCCGTGCATCAGCCCGGCGCGGGGGCAGCTCGTCCACAGTGGCTGCTCGGTTTGGCAGGCTTGCAAAACCTCATCTACTTTGCCAAAGGCTTTGAGCCGCTCCAGCGTGCGGATGGTGGGGAATATGATGAAAAAGCTGCCTGCTTGGTGGCGGGTCAAGGCCTCGGCGGGGCTGATCCAAATCGGCTCGAATTGCTCGGCCTCGTCGGCCACAGGCGTTTGGCCGGGCGGCATGGGGGCCACGAGGAAGGGCACGTCAAAGCGGCGCGGCAAATCGCGGTCGGTGACCCAGCGGGCGAGGGTGAACACGCGGTCTGCGGCGAGCTTGTCGCCACGCTCCGCGATCTGGTCGAGCAGGGGGCGGCTGCGGTCGTAGTCCGCTACCAGCTCCGTTCGGGCTGAGGTATCGAAGCCTTGCGGTTCTCCCGTTTCCGTTCGCCCTGAGCTTGTCGAAGGGTGAGTGAAGGCTTCGACAAGCTCAGCCCGAACGGGGGTCACGTGCTCGGTTGGGGCTTCGACAGGCTCAGCCCGAACGGATGAGGGCACTCCTTTTTGTGTAGCATCCGATGATGTAAATTCCTGGACAAAGCTGTGATTTGGCTCTGAAAAAGCCGATTCAGTCAGCAACACACCCAATTCTTCAAAACATTCGCGGATGGCGGCAATGCTTTCGGTGAGCTGGGCGTCGCTTTGCATGGGGCGGCGATTGGCAAGCGGGTGGGCCGCTGCATCGGCTGCGTCGATTCCGCCTCCGGGGAACACATAGGCGCCTGGTGCAAAGCTCGCCGTCATCGAGCGGCGGGTCATCAGCACTTCGAGGCCAGTTTCACCATCGCGCAGCAGCAGCACGGTGGCGGCAGCCCGCAGTTTTGCGGGAGCGCGTTGGGGGCGGAGCAGGGTTTCTTGTCGGGGCATCGCTTCATTATTGCCCCCTTGAGCGTGGCAGCTTGAACTTCGCATGACGCACCGCATCTGCACTGAATGCCCGCTTCCAACCGCACCCCACTCGCGCTAACCCTGCTCACCGCCTGCGCAGCGCTCGCCACGCTTGCGGCCTGCTCCGCACCCACCCAGCAAAGCGCCTGGGAAAGCCGAGCCCCATCGCGCTCGGCCGCGCTCGATGCGGCGGTGCCCGCGCCAGACGCCTCGCGCTACGAGGTGCAGTTGCTCGATTGGCAAGATGCCTCTCGCAATCGGCCTGTGCTTGCCAAGCTGTATTTGCCCGCGAAATTGCTGGGCCAGGCAGACAAAGCCGTGCCACTGGTCGTGTTTTCCCACGGCATTGGCGGCTCGCGCGAAGGCTACAGCTACTTGGGGAAACACTGGGCGGCCAACGGCGTGGCCGTGCTCCATTTGCAGCATGTGGGCTCAGATCGCTCGGTGTGGTTTGGCAACCCGGTGCAAATGGTGACCCGCTTGCAATCGGCCGCCCAAGAAGGCGAAGCGCTCAACCGCGCAAAAGACGCCAGCTTCGCGCTCGACAAGCTGCTGGCCGACAAAGGCTTGGGTTTGCGCATCGACGCCAACCGCATCGCCGCCGCAGGCCACAGCTACGGGGCCAACACCAGCATGCTGCTCGCAGGCGCGCAAGTGCGCCGGGATGGCGGCGCACTCAACCTGCGTGATTCGCGTGTGAAGGCCGCTCTGCTACTGAGTGCGCCACCTTTTTATGGCGAGGGCGATCCCAAGGCCATCATCGGCGGCATCGGCGTGCCCAGCTTGCACGTCACGGCCACGGAAGACGACATCAAAATCCCCGGCTACAGCTCTGGCTACAAAGACCGCGAAGAGATCTTTGAAGCCATGAGCGCCCAAACCGCATTGGCAGCGAAGTCGCTCGCGGTGTTCAAAGGCGGCTCCCACAGCGTGTTCACCGACCGCTTAGGCACAGGCGGCCTGCAACAAAACCCCCAAATCAAACTCGCCACCCGCGAGCTGGGCCTGGCCTTCCTGCAAGAAGTGTTCGAAGGCCAAGAAGGGGCGGTGAAACGCTGGCAAACCGAACATGCGCATTTGTTAGCCAGGTTTG
>JAAFHN010000537.1 GCA_013298415.1 Comamonadaceae bacterium | reverse complement strand
TACCTACAGCGGCGAGCAAGACGGCGACGAATTGGTGATGACCCGGCATCTGTGAACCTGCGTGACAGACCCAGCCGCTCTGCCCTGAAAGAATCCGCGCATGCCCCGATTCATTGAACCCTACACCCTGACCGGCCGCGAATTCGTGGTGCTGGAGCCGCTTGAGCGCCGCCACGAAACCGAATTGCTAGAAGCGGCGAAAGACGGCGACATTTACAAGCTTTGGTACACCGGGCTGGCCTCGCCGCAAGCGGTGCTGAATTACGTGGATACCGCGCTCAGCATGCGTGACCAACTCGGCGCAATGCCCTTTGTTGCACGCAACCTGGCCAGCGGAAAAATCATCGGCAGCACCCGCTACTTCAATGTGGATGCCGCTAGCCGCAGGCTTGAGATCGGCCATACCTGGTACAGCGCGAGCGTGCAACGCACGGGCGTGAATACCGAGGCCAAATTCATGCTGCTGAAGCATGCGTTTGAAAAGCTCAACTGCATCGCCGTCGAGTTCCGCACACATTGGTTCAATTTTCAAAGCCGCAGGGCAATTGAGCGCTTGGGGGCTAAGCAAGATGGCGTGCTCCGAAACCACCAAATCGCCCCGAATGGCACGCTGCGCGACACGGTGGTGTTCAGCATTTTGCAAAGCGAATGGCCGACCGTGAAGGCGCATTTGCTGCACCAAATGCAGCGCCATCGCGATGCCTTGGCAAAAGGGGAAGCGCATGCTCAGTGATTTCTTCTACACCCTGCGTTCCGCAAAACTGCCGGTCACGGTGAAGGAATACCTGGCCTTGCTCGAAGCCCTGCAACACGGCGTGGTGGGCCCCGTCAGCACCGATGGCTACAAGATCGACGATTTTTACTACCTGAGCCGCACCGTGCTCGTGAAGGATGAGAAGCACTTCGATAAATTCGATCGCGCCTTCGCCGCCTACTTCAAAGGCGTGGACATGGTGGTGGATTTCACCAAAGACATCCCGCTCGAATGGCTGCGGAAAAACCTGGAGCTCGAACTCAGCGAAGAAGAAAAAGCCAAGATCGAAGCCATGGGCTGGGACAAGCTCATGGAAGAACTGAAAAAGCGCTTTGAAGAGCAAAAAGAGCGCCACGAAGGCGGCAACCGCATGATCGGCACAGGCGGCACATCGCCCTTTGGCGCAAATGGCTACAACCCCCAAGGCATTCGCATTGGCCAAGCGGGCGGGCGCAACAAAAGCGCCGTCAAGGTGTGGGATCAGCGCGCCTACCGTGACTACGACGACAGCCAAGAGCTCGGCACCCGCAACATCAAGGTGGCCCTGCGACGCCTGCGCAAGTTTGCGAGAGAAGGCACGCCCGAAGAGCTGGATTTAGACGACACCATTCGCAGCACCGCAGCCAACGCGGGCTATCTGGACATCAAACTCGTGCCCGAGCGGCACAACAAGGTGAAGGTGCTTTTGCTCATGGATGTGGGCGGCACGATGGACGAGCACATCAAGCGCGTGGAAGAACTCTTTTCGGCCGCAAAGCTTGAGTTCAAGCACATGGAATTCTTCTATTTCCACAACTGTGTGTACGAATTCATGTGGAAGAACAACCGCCGCCGCTTCAGCGAAAAATTCCTCACGCAAGACATCATCCGCAAGTACAACAAAGACTACAAACTCATCTTTGTGGGCGATGCCACGATGAGCCCCTATGAGATCTTGCAGCCCGGCGGCAGCGTGGAATACAACAACGAAGAAGCAGGCGTGGAGTGGCTGCAGCGGCTCACCACCGCCTTCCCCAAGTTCGCCTGGATCAACCCCGAGCCTCAAGGCGTGTGGGAATACCGTCAAAGCATCGGCATCGTCAACCAGCTGATGAACCACCGCATGTTCCCGCTCACCCTGCAAGGCTTAGAAGGCGCGATGAAGCTGCTGAGCAAGTAGCACGCTGCGGCTGCATCGCGCGCGCGCAGCCTAAAATCGCGGGCTTCGCCGCCATAGTTCAATGGATAGAACGAGCGCCTCCTAAGCGCTAGATACAGGTTCGATTCCTGTTGGTGGTGCCAAACTCAAGGCCGGAGAGGTTCAAAACCTTGCGGCCTTTTTTGTTTTCTCCTCTGTAGAGGCTCAAACATCGTGCGCTAAGGTGCAAGGAAGTCTAGCAGCATCCGGGGGCATTTGGGGGCACAATTTGGGGCATGTTTTCGAGAATCGGGGGCATCAGTGTTTTTGGGAGGCATTTGGCACTTCCAATGCCCCCCAAAAGTCAGGCCATTTGCCGAGTCCCCGCTACCCCCGCTTTGCGATGCCGGGGCGCACGGTAACGCCACCCGCTCCGCGTTACCTCGCCCGTTACCGATTTGCCAAAACCTGCCACTAGCGCGAACTCGGGCTCTTTTAGACCCGCACTAGAGGGAGGTTGGGGAGTACCTTCATGGGGGGCTACCCCGGGCCCAAGACCGCTCACAACACAACCCCCTATGGCGTTGTTCTGCACAGGCGCAGCTCGCGGTTCGAATTACCCGCATGGGGGAAAGCCAGGGGAGTACCTTGATGGGGGGTGTCAAGCAAAGCGTCAAGCAAAGGCGGCTGGCGAGCACTGGCGCGAGCGGGCGGTTCGAATTACCCGCATGCCTTCCGCCCTTTCAGCCCCGG
>JAAFHN010000440.1 GCA_013298415.1 Comamonadaceae bacterium | reverse complement strand
TTCGCTCGCTGGATGGAGCAGACACAGCGCTCAACCGGGCCGACTTTCGGCTGTTCGGCGCGCAGCGAGCGACGCAATGCCCCGTAAGGTTAGAGAGCCCCTCTGTGCGCCCCGAGGAACGGAGCTTTTGGCGGATCAGGGCTGCGCACTGTTTGAGCGAACGAAGAGAGCGAGTTTGCGCAGACCCCGCCAAAAGCGAGTACCGCAGGATCAGGCGCACAGCGGGGCGGCGTTTTTTGGCTACTTTTTTGTCGCCGGACAAAAAGTAGATCGCCTGTCGGGGCGAGACCCGACACCAAACCAACCCTCCGGAGGAAAGAAGCGAAAGCCCCGCCAGGGCAGCGGACCCCAAACGCGAGGAAAGACCTGCACTCAAGACCAGGCTAAAGCCCCGAGCATCTGATCCAAAGCCAAGAGTGCAGACTCAGAAATCTCCACCTCCAACTGCACTGCCCAAACCTGCGGATAGGTTTTCCAGAGCTTTACGGCGTCTTTTTCGGTGCAAAACACGGGTTTTTCAAGAGAAACTGCACCACTGTCCTGGTATTTGCTTAATGTGTAGCTATCAAAATGGTAGTGATCGGGCAGGGCTTCGGTGTGGGCCAGCGTGAGGCCAGCGTGGCGGAGCATGCTGAAGAAGGCCTCGGGCTGGGCAATGCCTGCGATGGCAATGCAGGGCAGGTCTCCAAATTCAGCCAGTTCGCGGCGGGTGCCGTCGGCCTGCGTGGCGTGGGTGGATAGGCGCCGCTGGATCAGGTGCGCGTCTTCGGGGAAAACAGTCTCAGTCGGGTTGGAAGTCGAGGCGCGCGAGAGCCACACTTCGGGCACTGCCGGATTCGCCGCCCTGGGCCAGGGCTCTCGCAGTGGGCCTGCGGGCAGGCACCAGCCGTTGCCGATGCCGCGCTCGTCGAACACGATCACTTCGGCGCTGCGCCACAGCGCGTGGTGCTGAAGGCCGTCGTCGCTCAAGATGAGCTGGGTGTCGGGATGCGCGGCGAGCAGGGCGCGGGCGGCAGCGGCGCGGTCTTTGCCGACGAAGACGGGGCAATTCAGACGCGTGGCGATCAAAAGTGGCTCGTCGCCCACATCGCGTGCAGCGTCTGAAGCATTCACTTGCCGCAGCTCCTCGCCCGCACGCCCCGCGCCGCGAGAAATCACGCCGATCTTCATGCCGCGCGCTGCATAGCGCTCGCCTAGTGCAATCACGATGGGCGTTTTGCCGGCACCACCTGCGATCACATTGCCCACCACGATCAGCGGCACGGGCAGCGGCGTGGGTGGCTTTTGGATGAACTTGGCCCTGCGGCGCTTGGCGATCCAGGCCACCACCCAAGACACATCCCGAAACGCCCAGGCCCAGACGCCGCGTTTGAGCCACCAGTTGCTTGCCAGTTGGTGTGCAAGGCCCGCCATCGCGGTTTACTTTCCGGCTTCGCTGCGTTGGGTGGCGAAGGTGATTTGCGCCATGCCCACGCGCCGCGCGGCTTCCATCACCGAGATCACATGCTGGTGCGCTGCAGAAGCATCAGCGCTGATGATGACCACCGTGTCTTTTGCGGGGCGGCCTGCGGCCTTGTTGCTGTCTACCAGGGCTTGCGCGATGGATTCCACGCTGCGGCCTTCTACTGCGGCTTTGTTCACCACGAAGCGACCATCCGAGGAAACGCTCACGATCAGCTCTTTGGGGTAGTCGCGCTGTGCATCGGTGTCTGCGACGGGCAGTTTCACTTGCAGCTCTGTGAATTTGCTGTAAGTGGTGGACAGCATCAAGAAAATCAAAATCACCAAGAGCACATCGATGAAGGGGATCAAATTGATCTCCGGCTCATCGGCTTTGGCGAATTTGGATTGGCGGCGGAAGTTCACGGTGGCGGGGGCGGGGAGCGGGCTCAGTACTTGCCGCGCAGCGTCACCAGATGGCGTGCAAACCGTTCGCTGGCGAGTTCCAGGGTGAGCAGGTAGCCATCAACGCGGGCGCGGAAGTAGCGCCAAAAGATCAGGGCTGGAATGGCGATGATGAGGCCGAAGGCCGTGTTGTACAGGGCAATCGAGATGCCGTGGGCGAGTTGCGCGGGGTTGCCGCCACCCACCGCGCCGCCACTCACGCCACCGCCTTGGCTGCCAAAAATCTCGATCATGCCGATCACTGTGCCCAGCAGGCCGAGCAGGGGCGCGGCAGATGCAATGGTGGCCAAGGCGCTCAGGTATTTTTCCAACTGGGCAGCGGCTTTTCGGCCTGCGCCTTCCAAGGCGCTCATCAAATCGGCTTCGCTGGCTTGCGGGTTGTTGGCCACCGCGCGAAAGCCACTGGCGAGCACGCTGCCCAGCACAGAGTTGGCATCCAGTTGGTTGATCACGTCGGCCGAGGGCAAGCCGGTGCGCGACACCGCAATGGCTTCATCCACCAAGGGCGCAGGAGCCACTTTGGCCGTCTTGAGGGCCACAAAGCGTTCGATGACGAGGGCCAGCGCCACCACGGAGCAGGCAATCAGCGGCCAAATCGGCCAGCCTGCGGCTTGTATGATCGAAAACACCGTGCAGCGCTCCGAAAAAATGAGTAGTGGTCGATGATAGCCATGAATACCGACAACTCCGTTGAAACCGAGGCAGCGCCGTCCAGAGCCTGGGGCGTGGCCGCGCTCGTGCGAGCGCTCGCTGATGCGCTTTCGGCGCGCTTTAACCCCATCACCGTGCGAGGCGAAATCACCGGTTTTTCGCGGGCTACCAGTGGCCACTGCTATTTCACGCTGAAAGACACTGAGCCGGGTGCGGACAGCGCGATTTCCTGCGCCATGTTTCGCCGCACGGCGGGCTTGATCGACTTTGCGCCCAAAAACGGCGATGTGGTGGAGCTGCGGGGCCGCGTGGCCGTGTACGAAGCGCGCGGCTCGCTGCAACTGGTGGCTGAGCATTTGCAAAAGGTGCAAACGAGCCAAGGCCAGCTTTGGGCAAGGTTTGAGCAGCTCAAGGCTCAGCTTGCGGCAGAGGGCCTGTTTGACGCGGCGCTCAAACGGCCGATCCCTCGTTTTGTGCGCTGCGTGGCTGTCGTTACGTCTCGGCAGGCTGCGGCGCTCCAAGACGTGCTCACCGCGCTCGCTCGGCGTGCTCCCCATGTGCAAGTGCTTGTGTTTCCCTGCGCTGTGCA
>JAAFHN010000520.1 GCA_013298415.1 Comamonadaceae bacterium | reverse complement strand
AGCAGCATCTTTTGCAAGAACTTGACGACAGGGGCGTCTTCTACCTCGCCAGCGCCGCTGTCTTGCTCCTCCTCGACTGGCGCATCCATGCTGCTTTCGTCGAAGTCCACGTCGCCGATGATGTTTTCCATCGACTCGCTCACCACTTTGTAAGTGGCGTCAACGAGTTTGGCGAGTTTGTCGTACTCGGCGATCACCCAGTCCACCGCCAAATTGGCTGAGAACTTGATTTTTTCAGCCAGTGCTTGATCGCTCGGGTCAGCTGTGGCCAAAGTCACGCGGTTGGCGCGTTTGACCAACACCAACACGCGGTATTCCAGGCACAGCTTTTGATCGATCACGCCCCTGGGCAGGCGGCTCGGGTCGACCGCATCCACATCCACCAAGGGCGAAGCAAACGCCATCGACATGGTGTGGGCCAAGTCTTTGGCCGAAACAGCGCCCGAGCCCGTGAGCTCGGCCACAAAGCTCGTGCGCTGAGCGAGTGCCTTTTTGTACAGCTCTTCCGCCTTGGCCTGCGGCAGCTTCTGCGCCATCACCAAGGTGCGCGCGATGCCGGGCAGGGCGACGGCGGAGGCCGCTACGGGATCGACGACGGACATGCGAAAAATCCTACTGGACGGAAAGCGACCCTGTCAAACGTGTGGCTCGCGAGCGCTGACTTGAGCGGCAGCTGACTTGCCTTGGGCCATTGTGCCTTGTAAACCTGGCGCGAGGAATCTGGATCACTTGGGCAAAAGCCGCAAGCTTCCTGGAGCCTCCCGGCTTGGTTTGGGTGCTGCTTTTTGATGAAATCACAGACTTGTCCATGATTTTGTTGAATTTGATGCTACGAAAAGCGAAGCAAACCTTCAACGCAAGAGTTTTTGCGCCAGCAGCAAACTGCTTTGGGTGCGCTCCACACCGTCGATCATTGCAAGCGCGTCCAGGGCTGCGTCCAAGCTCTGCGCGTCTGGGCAGCGCAGTTGTGCGAGTAAATCAAACTCCCCAGCCACCGAATGCAGCGACTGCAGGCCCTCCACTTTGGCAGCAGCGGCCACCACCTGGGCCGTGAGTTTGGGGTTGATCCGCAAGAGGCTGTGGGCACGCACGTGGCCCGCGTAGGCGGCTTCGTGGATGCGCACGCTGTAGCCCTGGATCACGCCGCTGCGCTCCAAGCGTTCGATCCGGGCCTGCACGGTGGTGCGCGAGATGCCGAGTGCCCGAGCCAGATCGCTCACGCTCGCACGCGCGTTTGCGCCCAGCAAATCGAGCAAGCGCTCATCCGCGCTTGAGGTTGAACCCACTGTGGATGTGGATGTTGCAGCGGTCATGCAATTTGTGAAATGTACCAGCCATTATGACTAATTTGATTTGTTATTTCGCTCGAAATGACGCTTCATTTTGACGTTGACTGCCACTGTAATCAAGCCAGTTTCCGTGTCTTCAGTCTCTTTTTTCTACATGTCCATGATCCCCACCCCCATCGCACTGATCGGCGCCGGCAAAATCGGCGAAGCCATCGTCAACCTGCTGGTGCCCTCAGGCGACTACAGCGTCTCGGTTTTTGACACAGACACCGCCCGCCTGAGCGAGCTCGCGCTTTTGGGCGCAAAGCCCCAGCCGCTTGATGTGGCCGACGAAGCTGCGCTCACCGCGCAACTCAAAGGCATGCGCGCTGTGCTCTCAGCCGCGCCCTTTCACCTCACCCCTGTCATTGCTCGGGCGGCGAAGGCGGCTGGCGTGCATTACTTGGACCTCACGGAAGACGTGCAAAGTACCCGTGTGGTGAAGGCCTTGGCCGATGGCGCTGCCACAGCCTTCATCCCGCAATGCGGGCTCGCGCCTGGTTTCATCAGCATCGCAGCAGCCGATTTGGCTCGCCAGTTTTCGAGCCTGCGCGACGTGCGCATGCGCGTGGGAGCGCTGCCGATTTACCCGACCAACGCGCTCAAATACAACCTCACTTGGAGCACGGACGGGCTCATCAACGAGTACCTCAACCCCTGTGAGGCCATCGTGAGCGGCGAGCTGCGCGAAACCCCGGCCTTACAAGAGCTGGAGCACTTTTCGCTGGACGGCCTGGACTACGAGGCGTTCAACACCTCAGGTGGCCTCGGCACCCTGTGCGAAACCTTGGCTGGCAAGGTGCAGAACCTGAACTACAAGACCGTTCGCTATCCAGGCCACTGCGACGTAATGAAGCTCTTGTGTCATGACCTGCGTCTGGGCGAGCGGCGCGAGCTGCTCAAAGACGTGCTCGAAAAAGCCCTCCCCATCACCTACCAGGATGTGGTGCTCGTATTCGTGAGCGTGAGTGGCGCGAAAGGATTGCCTGGGGCGGAGCGCCTGACGCAGCAGAGCTACGCAAAGAAAATTTACTCACAAGAAGTCAATGGCAGGCTGCTCTCGGCCATCCAGCTCACCACCGCCGCTGGCATCTGCGCGATGCTTGATCTGTTGATGTCAGGCAAGTTGGCACAAAGCGGCTTCGTGCGGCAGGAGAGCGTGGGCTTAGGGGAGTTCTTGAACAACCGATTTGGTGGTTACTACGCCTGATGCAAAGCTTCAAACAATATAGCAACAAACACTGATTTCACTTGGACATAGCAGAGAAATCGAAGAAAATTGCTAACGAGAGGTTGCCGCAAGATGCCTGAGCCCGCTTCGGCTGTGGGCTGAGCCAGCCGTTCATCGCCCGGGCATCTTCGGCATACCTGTTGGCATTCCGCCCGGCAT
>JAAFHN010000138.1 GCA_013298415.1 Comamonadaceae bacterium | reverse complement strand
ACTTGCCGTTTTTAGCCAAACACATTGGCGCTTACGAAACCGGCGACGCTTTTGGCTCAGAAAACTACAAAGACCAATTGGCCCGCGACTGGGCAGCCAAATGGGGTATCGCCCTGACGGATGCAGCCGATCCAAGCGCAGCCCGCTGCCCGTCAAAGTCCGACTGATGAGCAGCACCCACATCTGGGACCGTTGGTACTCACCTGCTCAAACCCGGCCACCCATTCAAAAACCCGACACTCCAAGCACCGTCCACCCATGAATGACTGGCTCGATCAATTGAAATGGGATGCCCAAGGCCTGATCCCCGTCATCGCTCAAGAGCAATCTTCCGGCGATGTGCTCATGTTTGCCTGGATGAACCGTGAAGCGCTGGCCAAAACGGCGGAGCTGGGTCGGGCGGTGTATTTCAGCCGTTCGCGGGACAAGCTCTGGTTCAAGGGCGAAGAGTCCGGCCATGTGCAGCAAGTGCATGAGATTCGGCTGGACTGCGACTCAGACGTGGTGCTGCTCAAAGTCACGCAACTCGGCCATGAGCCGGGCATCGCCTGCCACACCGGGCGGCACAGCTGTTTTTTCAGTTTGCTCAAAGATGGGCAGTGGCAAACCACCGAACCGGTCTTGAAAGATCCGGAATCGATCTACAAATAAGGCCATGAACGATCTCACCCCCACGCCCAAGAACGCGCAAGACGCACTCGCTCGGCTTCACGCCGTGATTGAAACCCGCAGACAAGGCGACCCTGAAACGAGTTACGTGGCGCGGCTCTTCCACAAAGGCCCGGATGCGTTTTTGAAAAAAGTGGGCGAGGAGGCTGCGGAGTTCGTGATGGCCGGCAAAGACCTGCAACATGCAAGCGATGACGAGCTTTCCGACAGACGGCACAAACTCGTGGGTGAAGCGGCGGATTTGTGGTTTCATTCTCTGCTGGGATTGGCATACTTTGGCATCACACCGCAAGCCGTGCTGGATGAGCTGGCGCGGCGCGAGGGCACCAGCGGGCTGGAGGAAAAGGCCGCCCGCAAAGCCCAAGCGCGTGAAGCAAGCGGCGAGTGATTGACCACCCAAGGAAAAGCCCATGAGCGACATCATCGACGTTCAACCCTCAGCAGACCGCATGGCAAGCCTCAAGACTGTGGGCATCGTGAGCTACGCGCTGCACACCATCGTGGCTCTCGGCGCCGTGTTGCCGGGGCTGCAAGGCAGCCTCGTCTTGCTGCTGATCGCCTTGATCGTGGACATGGTCAAACGCGACGACGCAGCCGGCACGTGGCAAGAAAGCCACTTTCGCTGGCGCATCCGTTCGGTGATTTGGGCGGGCCTGCTCTATGTGATCACGATTCCGCTGTGGATACTGTTCATCCTTCCCGGTTGGATTGCGTGGTTCGTGATCTCGATTTGGTTTGCTTACCGAATCATTCGCGGTTTCTTGGCACTGAACGACAACAAGCCCATGCCCATGTAAGCTCAGCACATGAGTGCCGATCCCAACTGCATTTTTTGCAAAATCGTGGCCGGGCAAATCCCGAGCAAGAAGGTGTTTGAAGACGAAGAGCTGCTTGCTTTTCACGACATTCATCCGATTGCCCCCGTTCACTTCCTCATCATTCCCAAGCTGCACATCCCGAGCATGGCGCAGCTTGCACCCGAGCATGAGCGGCTGATGGGAAAGATCATGATGCTTGCGCCGAAACTCGCTTTTGAGCAAGGCTGCTTGCCTTATCCAGAGGGCGGCTTTCGATTGCTTTGCAACACCGGCACGGGTGGCGGTCAAGAAGTGCATCACCTGCACGTGCATGTGATGGGCGGGCCACGGCCTTGGAAACGGGGCTGACCAAGAACACAGGTGGGTCAGGCTGGATCCCAGCTGATTCCCCGCTTCACCATACTGTTACGAGCGCAGCCTAAAATGCGCTGCAATTCATGCGCCACTTCGGCGCGAAACGAGGTTTCAACGTGGGTACTTTTTCAATTTGGCATTGGTTGATCGTCTTGTTGGTGGTAATCATGATTTTTGGCACCAAAAAGCTGCGCAACATGGGCTCAGACCTTGGCGGTGCAGTCAAAGGCTTCAAAGACGGCATGAAAGACGGCAAAACGGCTGAAGAAGCTGCCAAGGCCGAGCAAGTGGCTGACCAAAGTGCTGCCGCTGCTTCAAAAACCACCATCGACGTGGACGCCAAGCAAAAAGCTTGACGCAGCGCGCTCCCTTCGCTCTCGATGATCTGCCCGTGCTGGGTGCCGCAGCATGATTGACCTTGGCATCACCAAAATCGCTTTGATCGGCGTGGTGGCGCTCATCGTCATCGGGCCGAAAGATTTGCCGCGCGTGGCCCGCATGGTAGGAGCGATGCTGGGCAAAGCACAGCGCTACGTGGCCGATGTGAAGGCCGAGGTCAATCGCTCGATCGACCTGGAAGAGCTGAAAAAGATGCGCGAAGGCGTGGAAACCGCTGCAAGAGACGTGGAAAGCAGCATCCGCACCACGGCTACGGATTTCAGCAGCGACATGAACAACGCGCTGGCCACGGAGAACACGGAATCGACTTGGACACCGCCGCCACCCAGCTACAAACATCCAGCGAAAAAGTGGCGCGTGAAGCGCTCCAACATGCCCGCTTGGTACAAAGCCAAATCCGGTGTGCGCACCAAAGCCTTGTCAGGCGCAGCGCGAGTTGCGCGCTTTCGGCCCCAGCCCTTGAAGTGACGCGCCGATGAGCACCGACAAAAAAGAAGATGAGCTGGCGGGCACCGAAGCGCCATTTGTCGATCACTTGATCGAGCTGCGAGATCGGCTGCTCTACAGCGTTTATGGCCTGATCGTTGCGGGCGGCTTGCTCGCCATCTACCCCGGCCCAAGTGGCTTGATCGACCTGCTGGCCGTGCCGATTCGCGCGCACATGCCGCCGGATGCCAAGCTGATCGCCATCGGCGTGTTTTCGCCGTTTTTTGTGCCGCTGAAAGTGCTCTTGATGGCGGCCGTGTTGCTCTCTCTGCCCTGGTTGATGTACCAAATTTGGATGTTTGTTGCGCCGGGCCTTTACAGCCACGAGAAAAAGTTTGCGCTGCCGCTGATTTTTTTCGGTAGCTTCTTAGCCTATGTTGGCATCGCGTTCGTGCAGTATTTCGTGCTCGACAAGATGTTTTCGTTCATCCAGAAGTTCACGCCCGCAGCGGTTGCCGCCACGCCTGATGTGGCAAGCTACGTGGAAGCAATTCTCTCGCTCTACATCGCGTTCGGCCTGGCCTTCCAGGTGCCGATTGTGGTGATGCTGCTGGTCAAGTTCAATCTGGTCACCCTGGAAAAGCTGCGCGCATTTCGGGGCTACTTCGTCGTCGTGGCCTTCGTGATATCGGCTGTGGTCACGCCGCCCGATGTGATTTCCCAGCTCGCGCTCGCCATTCCCATGTGCATCCTGTACGAGATCGGCCTGATCGCCGCCAAGTGGTTTGCTGTGGCATCCAAAGCACCAGAGGAAAAGGCTTCAGAGCCAGCCGCTTGAGAAACGCATAGCGTCTCTCAACCACGGAACATGCTACTATTTATGTAGCGTTCTATGCCCTAAATTTCGGGACACAGTGGCGATTTCGCATTGAATTGGGCGTCTGAGTTCAGATCGCTCTCTACCTGCGGAACACAAACCGATCCGCACCCGAGGCCGATGGGCTGAACGCGTAGCCGTCCTCTTCGAAGGCTTGCAAGGCTTTGGGATCGCGCAGCGCTCGATCCATCGCCCACCTGAGCATCTGGCCTCTGGCGCGTTTGGCGTTGAAGCTGATGACTTTGTAGTGCACGCCGCGCAGCTCTTCGAAAACGCATTCGATCACGCGGGCCTTCAGCGCTTTGCGATCTACAGACTTGAAGTACTCCTGGCTGGCCAGGTTCACGACGACTGCTTTCTCGCCGTCTGCGTGCGCTTCGGCCAAATCGTCGTTCAAAGCCTTCGCGATCTTGTTGCCCCAAAAGGCGTAGAGGTTTGCGCCCTTGGGATTGGCAAGGGCCCTGCCCATCTCTAGGCGATAGGCTTGCATCGTGTCAAACGGGCGCAGCACGCCGTAGAGACCACTCAGCATGCGCACATGGGTTTGCGCCCATTGCCACTGTGCGGGCGCCAGTGTTTTGGCCTGCAAGCCGTCGTACACATCGCCATCAAACGCCCACATGGCTTGTTTGGCGTTGGGCGGATCCTCCGCCGCTTTCCAGGCTTTGAAGCGCGCACGGCTGAGATCAGCAAGCGGCTCGCTGATGTCCATCAGCGCTTGCAGCTCTGCGGTTTTCATCGGCTTCAGAATCTTGATGAGCGCTGCGCTTTCCCTGCGCAAACGGGTTGGCGTGCGGGGCAAAGCAGCGGGTGGAGGGGTGAGGTAGTCGAGCGACTTGGCGGGAGAAATCACGAACAGCATGGGTCGATCCTAGCGGCGCGGCGCGGAATCAAGCCAAGCCGGGTTTCTCCTCAAGAGTGTGTATGGCATTTTTTTCCATTTATGGCATACTCGTAGCACTCAAACCCGCTTTTCAGAGGTGTGCCATGCCCAACTTGCCCAAGACTTCAACTCGCGCTTCTGTCCTGGCTGCGCTTTTTGCTGCGGCTCTTGCCTTGTCGGCCTGCGGAGGCGGTGGCTCAAGCCCGGCTGCGCCGGTGCCGCCTCCAGTTTCGAACCCACCAGTCTCTAACCCGCCGGTGACAACGCCGCCCACGGCAAGCGCCAGCAACACCATCGAGCGCCCGCAGTCTGACGCGCCGGTGACGACTGAGAAGTTGCAGCTGGCCAAGTTCAGTGGGGCCGGCGCGTGTACCCAGCTAGAAACCTACATCGAAGACACACTCACTCAGCAGATGCGCGCCGCACTCGAATACCAGCGCGATAACCCAAGCCCCTATCGCATCGGCGTGCCCGGTATCACCTTGGCCGCACCCGTGGCCGCCCCAGCGCCAGCGCCCCCCTCGGCCCGCAGCGACGCAGCCCCTGCCAACTTCAGCACGACCAATGTGCGCACCGACGGCGTGGACGAGCCAGACGTGATGAAAAACGACGGCACGCGCATGTTTGTGATCTCTGGGCAAGACGTGGTTCACCTGCAAAGCTGGCCCGCTGCGCAGATGAAAGAGCTTGCCCGCAGCAGCTTTGTGGGATCGCGGCCCAGCGGCTTGCTGCTGCTGGGCAACAGGCTCCTCGTGATGTCCACGCAATACGCAGCGCCGATTTACACGAGCCCGCTGGCCACCGTGCCCGCACTCGGCGCCCTACCCCCGCCATGCATCGATTGCCGCTACCCAGATACCGGCAAAACCATCGTGAGCGTGTTCGACATTTCACTGCCCAGCACGCCGGTTTTGCAGCGCACGCTTGACTTGCCCGGCAGCCTGATCGCCACGCGCTTGGTGGGCCAATCGCTGCGTGCCGTGGTGGGCCGCAGCTTCCAGTACCCGGCTGGGCTCGAATGGATTCCGCCCGTGCCGAGCAACCCAAACCGCATCACGCCTACCGGCGCGATTCAAGCTTGGGAACCTTGGGCCAGCACGGCGGAGCGCACGGCGGCCTTCAACGCCAGCATCGCAAAAAACGAATCCATCATCCGCAGCGCAACGCTTGCGCAGTGGGTGCCTGCCGACTTTCCGGCCAGCGAATGCGGCCAAGTATTCGCCCCAAATGCCACCTCCGCTTTTGGCTGGACGACGCTTGCAAGCCTAGACCTCGCGCAACCCAGCGCGCAGCAAGCATGGCTGCGCCAACACGCCCTGACCGAGCCAGGTTTGGTGTACCAAGGCCCGCAAAACCTGCACCTCGTCTCACGCCATTGGTATCGCCGCACGGCAGCCGCACAGACCGATACCAGCTACGTGCATCGCTTTGGTTTTACCGCAGGCACGGGCTTTGAGCTGCTCGCATCCGGCACGTTTGAAGGTGGCTTGAAAGACGACTACAGCATCGACGAGCACAACAACGCCGATTTGCGGATCGCGAGCCAGCTCGTGAAGTGGCGCGACAACGCTGGCCGCTTGGAACGCATCAATTCCACCCGAGTGGTGGTGCTCCGTGCAGGCTCAGGCACAGCGGCGGGCAAGCTGGAGCAAATTGGTCAAACCGCCGAGCTTGCCACGGGCGAAACGCTTCAATCGGCCCGGATCATGGGCACGCGAGGCTTCGTGGTCACCTTCCGCCAAGTCGATCCGCTCTTCACGCTCGACTTGAGCGACGGCCGCAACCCCCGCGTGCTCGGCGAGCTGAAAGTGCCCGGCTTCAGCACCTATTTGCACCCGGTGGACGACAAAACCATCTTGGGCATCGGCACTTTCTTGCCCGAGCCAGATGTCAATGGCCGCATCGACGGCAGCCAGCGGCGTGTGCAAATGAGCCTCTTTGACGTGAGCGACATGCGGGCACCCAAGCAAAGCGCCAACTTGCTCCTGGGCAGCGTGAGCGCCAGCAGCGCCGCCTTGTACGAGCACAAAGCATTTACCTACTTGGCCGCTGCCAAACGGGTTGCCCTGCCCTTCTTTGACTACGGCCCGCCCGTGGGTGGCCCTGTCACGATCATGCCCATGCCCTTTGGCCAAGCGAGCTCCACGCTGAAGGTGTTTGACCTTGACCCTGCCAACGCCGATGCGGCCAAGCGCATCAGCACGCGCGGAGAGATCAGCATGAACGACTTGACCCGCAACATCACAAGCGCCCAATCCAGGCTGATCTACATGCCTTGGGTGCAGCGCGGCGTGTTGGCAGACGACATTTGCTACGCCGTGGGTGAAGGCGCGGTGCGCGCCGCGAATGTGAGCGACCTGACCAGGCCTCTAGCGACCGTGAACTTGGTGAGGTAACTCAGGCAAGCTCTGCAGGCCTTGCCTCAGAGCTTCAGATCTGCAACCAAGCTGAGCAGGGTCTGCTCTGCGATGTTCACATGCGCAGGGTAGTTCGTGTGGTCA
>JAAFHN010000282.1 GCA_013298415.1 Comamonadaceae bacterium | reverse complement strand
TGATGGTGAGGCCAGGCTTGCGCAGGTCGGCTGGCGTGATGCCAGAGCTGCCTTTGAAGTTGTGTTTGAAGCCGAGGGTGTGGCCCACCTCATGCATGATCACCCACTTGACGAAGGACTGCACAAAGGCTTCCGCCTCCGGGCTGTCGGGGTCCAGCTCGCCACGGCCTTGCAGGATGTCCATGGCCACTTGGGTTTCCAAGGCGCCGCCAACTTGCGCCATGCACTCGCCGTTCAGGTGCGCGTGCCCGCTGTGCTTGCCTGCACCGAGGCCGAGGCCGTGCATCACCTGGGCCAGGCGCTGCTCGGAACTGAGATCGCCCCCGGTCGCCAAACCAGCATTTGCCAAACCAGCATTCGCCAAACCCGCATTCACCAAATCATTGCTGATCTCGCGCCTGGCGCCCCGAGAAAAAATGTCGCTCATGCCAATGTCGGCATCCAAAATCTCGCCGGTGCGCGGGTCGCTGGTCGACGGCCCAATCGCAAAGCCCACGTCTGCGCCGGTGAACCAGCGGATGCTGGCGTGCTTGGCATCCATGTTGTCCCAGCTCGCGTCATCGGGCTGTTGTTTCACCACGATGGCGTTTTTGAAGCCGATGGCCTCGAAGGCCTTGTTCCACTCCAGGGTGGCGTCCATCACGGTTTTGCGGTATCGGGTGGGGATGTTTTTGTCGAGCCAATAGGTGATCGGCGTGATGGGTTCGCTCATCTCGGCTTTGGCGTCTTTCTTCTCCAAGCGCCAGCGCTTGATCATGTGAACGCGGTTGCTGGCGGATTCACTGCCGATGTCGGTGTAAGAAATCGCGAAATGGCCCAGGCGCGGATCGGCCAAGCGCGGCTTCATGGGCTTTTCAGGCAGGGGCGCGAGGCTGAACACGTAGCCCACGAACATGCTGCGTGCTTCAGGCGTGGTGCGGGGCGGGGATGGCATCGGCACGGGAGAGGGCGGCGCACCGGGCATCAGCACCGGGGGCAGCGGAATGCGCGCGGTGTTGAAGTGCATGCTGGTGCTGAGCACGGTGATGTCTTTTTCCGTTTTCGCACTCGTGACCTGCGAGTTGCCCCGGTCAAAGTTGTAGCCGATGCGAAAGGCGCTTTCAATGTCGAATGCGTAGTTCGGC
This sequence comes from Comamonadaceae bacterium, assembly GCA_013298415.1. Lineage (GTDB taxonomy): Bacteria > Pseudomonadota > Gammaproteobacteria > Burkholderiales > Burkholderiaceae_C > JAAFHN01. The sequence goes on along the minus strand of JAAFHN010000282.1, from coordinate 3,307 downwards.
ATGTCCGTTAAGAACATCGAGGCATCTACAAGCAGGGATTTGCGCTCGGGGTGCGCTGCGGATGCAAGTGGCCCGGCTGCGAGAAGGCTGTTGGAAAAGCTTTGGCTCACTGTGGTGGCCATGGCTTTATCCGTGGGGGCGCGAAAGCGTTGGTTCAACGCAACCAGTTGCACCGCGTTGCCAGCGCGGCGAAATTCCACCATCCAGCCGGGGCCCATCTGGCTGGCATACAAGCCGCGCTCACCCACCGAATTGCTGATGTTCACGGTCAGCATGAAGGGTTTGTTGAGCAGCGCTTCAGGGATTTCGAGCCAAGTCTTTTCTTCTTTCGTCCAAACGCTCACGAAACCCTTGGTTTCTTTTGCGTCTTTGGTGATTTCCGCGAAGGGCTTGGGCGCGGTGGGATCAGGCGCGGGGCGGCTGGCTGCGGTTGCGGGGGCTGAGGCGGTGGCGGCTGCGGCGCTGGCGGTGCGGGCAGGGGCTGAGGCTGCCGCGCTGGCTGTGGGTGCAACTGCCAACGCGGTGCTTGTTGGTGCGGGGGCAGCGGGTGCTGCGGCTTGGGCTTTGGGCGCTTCAGCAGATTTGCTGTCTGTGGCCGGCGTTGATACGGTGGCGCAGGCTGAGAGGAAGGCAGCGGCTGCGGCCGCGATGGCGATTGCGGAGAGGCGGCGCAGCGGCATCCGGGTTGTCGTTCTGGGCATTGCAGATGATCCTAAATGTGTAGCAACAGATGTAATGAATACTAGGACAGAGGCGGTAAAGAGCCTGATAAGGACCATGCCTCAAATAGAAACCCGTTCGCCCTGAGCTTGGTCGAAGGGCATCGCCAGGGGCTTCGACAGGCTCAGCCCGAACGGACGGGTTGGCGCATCTGAGGTATGGTTTGAATCAGGGTAAAGAACTACAAAAACTCGGCTCAGCTCTTCACCATGGTTGCCTTCAGCGCCTCGGTCAGCGTGTTCAGGCTGTCGCGCAAATGGGCTTGGTGGTCGATGCTGGTTTTGCCTGGCTTGGCCACGGCGCGCTGCAGCTGCGTTTGCAGGGATTGGGCATTCATGCGCAGGAGGGATTGCGCATCGCCAGGCAGGCCGCCTTTGGTCAAGCTGGTGCTGATGCGGCGCAGGTGATCGCGCTGCAAATTACGGCGAATGCGATCCGTGCTGACGCCAGTGGCAAGCTCGCTCCACACTGCCTTTTGCACCGTGGCATACACCTCGTTCAAGCTGATGATGCCTTGCTGTTTGCCGGGCTCCACAAAGTTGGGCAGCTCCAAAAGGGCGCTGGCCGTGCGTGGGTTCATCAGCTGATCCAGCGCTGCGGCTTGGATTTGGCTCACGCGGGCCGTGACTGAATACGGCGCTTCGCGCTCCCATTCGTTGAAATCCACGCCCAAGCTCGTCAGCAAGGACGCGGGGAACTTGAAGCTGCCCGAATCAAACACGCCCTGTGTGACGAACTGCAAGGCACGCCGCTGCTGCGCGGGATCCACAGGCGTGTAGGTGCGGCGCTGGGTGGTGCCAGGCAAATCGCGCACCATGTGCATGCCACCGATGTATTTGCCAGCCAGCTCCACCACCGAGCTCAGCTGCTGAAAGCCGCTGGAGAGGCTGCGGCGCACGCGCAGCGGGTCTTCGCCCGCCACGGTTTTGCGCTCAGCCATGCGGCCAAAGAGCTCTTGGGAGAGCTTGAGCCGCTTTTCGTAGTACGCGATGGGGTCGTCGCCGAGATCGAATCGGTTGGCATTCGGATCGATGCCGCCGCCTGTGCCGTAGCCGCCAGCGTCTGCATCGTCAGCAAACGCAAGCTGCGGCTCGGTGCTGCGGGCTGCGAGTTTGGCCAATTCGGCAGCTTCGGTCTCTTTGGGGAATTGCCCATAGGCATAGGCCACAGCCCAGTAGTCGTAAGGGCCAAGGCCGGTATTGACGATGTTGCCCTTGCCTTCGCCTTTGAGTGGGATGTTGTGCGGCAAGTACTCCATCACCGAATTGGAAAGTGGGCCAGGCTTTTGCAGATCGGCGAGCCTGAAGGTGGTGCTGGCTTTGAAGTTGTGTTTGAAGCCCAGCGTATGGCCCACCTCATGCATCATGGTGTGCTTGATGCGGGCTCGTACCACGGCCTCGGCCTCGGGGCTGTCGGGCGCCAGATCGCCGCGCTCCTCTAGCAATGCCATCGCAAAATCCGCCTCGGGCGCAGCGGCCTCGGCGTAGTTGCAAGCGCCGCCTTCGTGCGAGTGACCTGCATGGCTGTTCATGCCCGCCATCACTTGCGCCAAGCGGGCTTGGGAATCGGGGGATGCGCCGTTGGGTTGCAAATCGCTGCTCACAAAGCGGCGCGTGCTTCTTGCAAACACGTCGCTCATGCCAATGTCGGCATCCAAAATCTCGCCCGTGCGCGGATCGGTTTTGCTGGGCCCAATCGCAAAGCCGATGTCTGATCCGGTGAACCAGCGCACGCTGGCGTGCTTGCCGTCCATGTTGTCCCAGCTCGCATCGTCGGGCTGCTGTCTGGCCACGATGGCGTTTTTGAAACCAATGGCCTCAAAGGCCTTGTTCCACTCCAGCACGCCTTCCATCACGGTTTGGCGGTAGCGGGTGGGAATGGTTTTGTCGAGCCAATAGGTGATGGGCTTTACGGGCTCGCTGATTGCGGCGCTAGGGTCTTTCTTTTCCAAGCGCCAGCGGTTGATCATGTGCACCCGGTTGGTCTGCTTCATGTCGTTGGACAAATCCACATACGCGGTGGTGAAGTGGCCAATGCGCGGATCAGCCAGGCGCACCGCCATGGGCTTGTCAGGCAGGGGCATGAAGCTGTAAACATAGCCCACGAAAAAGCTGCGCCCATCGGGCACATGCTTGGGCGGCGTGGGGATGGGCGTGCCGGGAGGCGGTGGCGTAGGCCCGGTCGGCGGCAAGGGGATGCGGGCCGTGCCGAAATGCATGTGGGTGCTGAGGGTTGTGATGTCGCCTTCGGTGCGGCTGCTGGTGATGTTGGAATTCGCGCGGTCGAAGCCGTATGGAATCCTGAAAGCCATCTCCACAGCGCGGGCGTAGTTGGGGATATCGGCCAAGAGTGCGTTCGCATCAATCAGCAGGGATTTGCGCTCGGGGTGCGGCGCACTGGCCATCGGCGTGGCAAAGAGCAGGCTGTCAGAAAACGCTTGCTTCACCGCAAAGGCCATTTGCTTGTCGTCTGCCGAGCGGAAGTCTTCGTTGAGGGCCACGAGCTGCACGCTGTTGCCCACGCGCCGCCACTCTACCATCCAGCGCGGGCCCATTTGGCTGGCATACAGGCCGCGCTCGCCGACCGA
>JAAFHN010000509.1 GCA_013298415.1 Comamonadaceae bacterium | reverse complement strand
TGGTGTGACGTTTACCTACATGGGATTGAAGACCGATGAAACCACGCAGGTGCGCTTTGCCAAACCTGATGCGCCAGACGAATTCACGGCCAGCCCCAACTTGTTTGCCGCCGGCGAAATCATGGCCGGCAATGTGCTCGGCCAAGGCTACACCGCAGGCGTGGGCATGACGATTGGGACGGTGTTTGGGCGAATTGCTGGGGCTCGTGCGGCGGAAGCGGCGAAGGGGAAGGCGAAGGGGAAGGCGAAGGGATTCAGTTGAACGCAGAGCTTGCAGAAAAAACGCAGAGGCCGCAGAGCAGGCAGCCAAGTTTTTTTGGCTGTTTACTCTGCGCCCTTTGCGTACATTTTGCGAACTCTGCGTTCAAACGGATCCCTACGTCGTCATTTTTGAACCAAATTCATCCACTGTCCTGGTATTCATTAAATCCAGTGCTATACATTTTGAATACATGAGCACCATCGCCCTGAACGCCCTCATTGCGGAGGCCGAGGATGAAGCTCGGCGGGTGATGACGATTTGCAATGCTTGTCGGTATTGCGAAGGCTATTGCGCGGTGTTTCCGGCAATGGCGCGGCGGCTCACGTTCAGCGATGCCGACTTGCACTATTTGGCCAACCTGTGCCACCACTGCGGCGCTTGCTTGCACGCTTGCCAATACGCGCCGCCGCATGAATTTGCAGTGAATGTGCCGCAGAGCTTGGCGGCCGTGCGCGTGAACACCTACACCGAGTTCGCGTGGCCGAAACGCTTCGGCCTCCTGTACCGCCAGCAGGGTCTGGCACTGGCGCTCAGTCTGGCTTTGGGCTTGGCGCTCATGTTTTTGCTTGCCGCCTGGCCGGGCGGCAAGCTTTGGCATGCGCCGCTGGCGGGCAACTTTTATGCGGTGTTTCCACACGGCCTGCTGGTGGCGGTGTTTGGCAGCGTGTTTGGATTTGCCTTGCTGGCCATGCTGATTGGCGGCGTGCGCTTTTGGCGGGCGCAGGGCAGCGATGCGGTGCAGATCGGCCCGGCTGCCAAAGACGCAGCGCACGACATCGCCACGCTGAAACACTTGGGCGGCGGCCACGGCGAAGGTTGCGCCAGCGAAGACGACCGCGCATCACTCGCGCGCCGCCACTTCCACCAAGCCACCATGTGGGGCTTTGCGCTGTGCTTTGCCGCAACCAGTGTGGCCACCCTCTACCACTATGTTTTCGGGTGGAAAGCGCCCTATGCGCTCACCAGCCTGCCCGTGATTTTGGGCACACTTGGCGGCATCGGCCTGCTCGTTGGGCCAGCGGGCTTGTGGTGGCTTGGCAAAAAGCGGCATCCGCTGCACCAAGCCCCATCGCAGCAAACCATGGACGCTGGCTTGCTGGCCTTGCTCTTTGCCACCAGCGCCACAGGCCTTGCGCTTTTGGCGCTGCGCGACACATCCGCGATGGGCCTCTTGCTGAGCATCCACCTCGGCGTGGTGATGGCGCTCTTTGCCACCATGCCCTACGGCAAGATGGTGCACGGCATGTACCGGGGCTTGGCGCTGCTGAAATGGCACATCGAGCGGCGCAAGCCCTTGGCGCATGCTGCGCCTGAGTGAAACGCAGCGGTAACGCGCGAGAGCAAGCCGCGACACAATTCGGCATGACCCTCGCCGCGCTTCCTCCACTCGAAACCCTGGACACCCTCGACTGGCAAGTCGCCTTCGATCACACCGGCCAGCTGGCCGAATCGCCTACTTGGTGCGGCGGGCGCAAAGCGCTGGTGTGGGTGGACATCGGCGCGCAGCAAGCCCTGATCGGTCACACGAAAACGGGCGAAGTTCAGATTTGGGATTTGCCGCTCACACCCGGTTGCATCGCGCTGTCGCCGGTTCACGGCTATGTGCTTGCACTGCGCGATGGCATCTATCGCGCAAGCGAGTGGGGCGGCGAGCTCACGCCATGCTGGGTGTTTGAGCCGCGTCACGCGGGCTTGCGGCTCAACGATGGCCGCTTCGACACCCAAGGCCGCTTTTGGGTGGGCAGCTACAGCGATAAACGCGAAGCCACGGCAGAGTTGTTTTGCATCGACCTGAGCACGGGCGAAACGCTGGCCCACCACGCTGGATTCGCCGCCAGCAACGGCCTCGCTTTCGGCCCCACCCACCGCACCTGGGCCGATACCGCAGACCACGCGCTGCACGTCTACCCCACTGAGCCGCTCTCACCCGCAATCCCGCAGCACAGCCTGCGCTTCGAGAAGAAGCCCGCAGGCTGGCAGTTCTTGCCAGACGCGTCGCACCTCCAAACCTACACCGGCCGCCCCGACGGCTGTTGTGTGGATGGCGATGGCCATTTTTGGGTAGCCATGTACGAAGGTGCGCGGGTGCTGCAATTCGACGCGACAGGGGGCGTGCTTCGCCAGCTTCAAGCGCCCGTGCAGCGGCCCACCATGCCGTGTTGGGCTGAGGGGGTGTTGTATTTGACTTCGGCGGCTGGGCCAGCGGGGAGTTTGGAGGCGGCTTGCCAGCCGCTGGGCGGAAGTGTCTGGAGTCTGGTGTTGTAGCCTGGTCTTGATTGCAGGTCTTTCCTCGCCGAAGTTTGCTCTTTGGCTGGCAATGCCCCGGCGGGGCTGGCTCTTGTTTCCTCCGGAGGGTTGGTTTGGTGTCGGGTCTCGCCCCGACAGGCGATCTACTTTGTGCGCCCAGCATGGGTGCATGCCTGCGGGTGAAAGTCCCGCCGCGAGTTGGTCACGACGAGCGAAGCGAAGCGCAACTGCATGAGGGTGACCGAGTGTGGGAAGGAAGCGTG
>JAAFHN010000636.1 GCA_013298415.1 Comamonadaceae bacterium | reverse complement strand
CGCAAACCGTGATCGCGGGCAGCAAGGCGGGCGTAGAAAAGGCGAGCGAGATGCTCAAGGCGGCAGGTGCGAAGCGCTGCCTGCCGTTGCCCGTGTCGGCACCCTTTCATTCCAGCTTGATGCAGCCTGCTGCCAAAAAACTCGCGGAGCGCTTGGAATCGGTTGCGCTCGCCGCACCAAGCTTCCCGCTGGTGAACAACATCGACGTGGCCGCCGAAACCGATACCGCCAACATCAAAGCGGCACTCGTGCGCCAAGCCGCTGGCCCGGTGCGCTGGGTGGAGTGCGTGACAGCAATCCAAGCGCGCGGGATCAGTCGGCTCGTGGAGTGCGGCCCCGGCAAGGTGCTGATGGGCATGGCCAAGCGCATTGATCCCACTTTGGAAGCCTACGCGGTGTTTGACCCCGCCACACTCGCAGAGACTCGGCAGGCTTTGATGAGCTAGACAGGGTTTAGACTTGCTCCATATTTTGTAGCATCTCACGTCGTAAACACCTGGACAGTCTGCCAATTTCCTCCGAAATTCATCCTCAAAAACGAAAAACATGTCTGAAACGCCTCAAATCGCCCTCGTGACAGGTGCCACGCGCGGCATCGGCGCTGCCATCGGCCAAGCGCTCAAAGCCCAGGGCTTCACCGTGATCGGCACGGCAACCAGCGAAGAAGGCGCAGCAAAAATCAGCGCCGGTGGCCTGATCGGCAAAGCGCTCAACGTGACCGACGCCGCCGCGCTCGACGCTTTGGTGGAGGGCACGCTCAAAGCCCACGGCGGCCTGCACGTGCTCGTGAACAACGCCGGCATCACGCGCGACCAACTCGCCATGCGCATGAAAGACGACGATTGGGACGCCGTGCACGACACCAACTTGAAAGCGGTGTTTCGCCTTTGCCGCGCTGTGATGCGCCCGATGATGAAGCAGCGCTTTGGCCGCATCATCAACATCACGAGCGTCGTGGGGGCCACTGGCAACCCCGGCCAAGCCAACTACGCAGCGGCCAAAGCGGGCGTGGTCGGCATGAGCAAAAGCCTGGCCAAAGAGCTCGCGTCGCGCAACATCACGGTGAACTGCGTCGCACCAGGCTTCATCGCAACCGACATGACAGCCGCCCTGCCCGAGGCTCAGGCCCAGGCGCTGATGGCACAAATCCCGATGGGCCGCATGGGCAGGCCAGAGGAAATCGCAAGCGCCGTGGCCTGGCTTGCCTCGGCAGGCGCGAGTTACGTCACCGGCCAAGAAATCCATGTGAACGGCGGCATGTATGCCTAAACAGTATGGTCGCCGCCCATACACGGGCTGCAACATTTAGAATCCGCCCTCTATCGTTTTAGGACCCGCACAACATCCGGGCAATCTCCATGAGTGATATCGAAGCACGCGTCAAGAAAATCATCGCCGAGCAGTTGGGCGTTGAGGAAGCACAAGTCACCCCCGAAAAAGCCTTTGTGGCCGATCTGGGTGCCGACTCGCTTGACACTGTGGAACTGGTGATGGCACTGGAAGATGAATTCAGCATCGAAATTCCCGATGAAGACGCTGAAAAGATCACCACGGTGCAGACCGCCATCGACTACGCGAAAAGCAAGCTCGGCTGATCCCGCGCTTGCAGGAAGTGTTTGAATGACCCGGCGGCGCGTTGTTGTCACGGGTCTGGGGTGCATCAGCCCGGTGGGCAACACCGTGGATGCATCCTGGGCCACCCTGTTGGCAGGCCAGTCTGGCATTGCCAACATCACCAAGTTTGACGCCAGTGCCTTTGCTTGCAAGTTCGCAGGCGAGGTCAAAGGCTTCGTGGCAGAGCCGATCATTTCGGCCAAAGAAGCCCGCACGATGGATACCTTCATCCATTACGGCATCGTGGCTGCGGCGCAGGCCATTGCCGATTCCGGCATCGCCACTGGCGAAGCCCTGAGCGGCGAACAAGCCGACCGAGTCGGTGTGCTGATCGGCTCTGGCATTGGCGGCTTGCCGCTGATCGAAGAAACCCACGCTGATCTCACTGCCAAAGGGCCGCGCCGAATTTCACCTTTCTTCGTGCCCGCGAGCATCACCAACATGATCTCCGGCCACGTGAGCATGAAGTTTGGCCTCAAAGGGCCAAATCTCGCAATCGTTACGGCCTGCAC
>JAAFHN010000563.1 GCA_013298415.1 Comamonadaceae bacterium | reverse complement strand
CATGCAGACTACCTTCGCGTGCTTCAGGTCTCGGCTTGCCATGTTTACCTGAGCTACCCCTTCGTGCTCTCTTGGAGCTGCGTGGAGGCGATGAGCGCGGGCTGCATGATCGTTGGCAGCGACACCCCCCCGGTGGCCGAGGCGATCAGCCATGGCGAGCAGGGGGTGCTGGTGGATTTTTTCGACCGGGTGGCGCTGCTGGATGCTGTGTGCAGCGCCTTAGACGAACGCCAAGCCCACGTCGGCTTTCGGGCCAAGGCCAGGCAGCGTGCCATCGAGCGCTACGACCTGCAAACCGTCTGCTTGCCGCGCCAGCTCGCTTTTCTGGGCGGCTGACCTGCGAAAATGCGCTCCATGTCAGACGGCGCAGCAGATTCCATTTTTCACACCGCGTTCTACAAGTTCGTGCACCTGCCCGATCCTGCGGGCGTGGTTGCCACGCTGCAAGAGCTCACGCAAAGCTTGCGCGGTAGCGTGCTGGTGGCCGCAGAAGGCGTCAACGGCATGGTGGCCGGCACGGCAGAGGAACTGGACGCGTTTGTGGCCGCGCTGGATGCTGATGCGAGATTCGGGGGGCTGCTGCAAGGCATCGTTCACAAGCGAACCGCATGCCCCGAAATGCCGTTCAGCCGCATGAAGGTGCGGCTGAAAAAGGAAATTGTGCCGCTCGGCCTGCCCGATGTGGATGCGAGCGCCCAGCAAGGCGTTGACTTGTCGCCCGCCCAGTGGCGTGAGTTCATCCAGCGCGACGATGTGGTGCTGATCGACAACCGCAACAGCTTTGAGTTCAAGCTTGGTGCGTTTGAAGGCGCGATTGACCCGCAGGTGGACAACTTCCGCGATTTCTCTACTTGGTTCGACGGACAGCTGCCGCAGTGGCAGGCCGAAAACAAGCAAATCGCGATGTATTGCACTGGTGGCATCCGCTGCGAAAAGACGACTGCATGGCTTGCGCAGCGCGGCATCACGGCCTACCAGTTGCAAGGCGGCATCTTGAACTACTTTGCCAAATTGCCGGATGCGGAAACCGATTTTCACGGCGAATGCTTTGTGTTTGACCAGCGGGTGAGCTTGGACACCAAGTTGCAAACCACAGGCACTACACTGGAAGAAGTGGCCGCGCTCGATGCCAGCGGCCAAGCGCTGTGGCTTCCAAAGAAGCGCCCCAGCTGAGGCTGCCAGCGGTCAACCGCCGCAGCACAGTTCATTGCCCGCCCGGGCCGTGGCCCACGGTGTTGGCCTTTTTGTGTGAGCGCTTTCCGAAGCAAGGCGAGGCGGCTTGGCGCGAGCGGCTGGCGCGCGGCGATGTGCGCACGCAGGCAGGGGATGCAATTGATCTTGATGCGACTTACCTGCCCAACCGGCTTCTCACCTACGAGCGCGATGTGCCGAACGAGTCGGATCGCGGCCTGCGCGCTACCGTCCTCTTCGAGACTGAGCATCTGCTGATCGCCGATAAGCCGCATTTCATGCCCGTCACCCCCGGCGGCGACGTGCTCGAAGGCTCGATGCTTCGGCAATTGCAGCGCGCAACGGGCTGCGTGAGCTTGCAGCCGCTGCATCGGATCGACGCGGAAACGGCGGGCTTGGTGGCGTTTGCCAAGCGCGTGGAAGACCGCGCTGCCTACCAAGCGCTGTTCAGAGACCGTCAAGTGACGAAGCGCTACTTGGCCGCGTCTCGCCTAGGCCTGATTCCGCCGCAGTCCTTTGAGCGCAGCTCGCGCATCGAGCCCGATCCGCAGCATTTCATGCGCATGCGCGAAGTGAGCGGCGAGCCGAACGCGCACAGCCGAGCGACATTGCTCAGTGTGGATGAGGGTGCCGCCACATGGCTGCTGGAACCCGTCTCGGGAAAGCGGCATCAGCTTCGCGTCCACATGCATGCGCAAGGCCATGCGCTGCTGAACGACCGCATCTATCCCGAGCTGCTGCCGGCCCGCGACCGCAGCGCGCCGCTGCCTGAGCCCCTGCAATTGCTGGCGGCGGGGTTGAGCTTTCTGGACCCGCTTTCAGGCGAACGCGTGCATTGCTCAAGCGGCCTGCGCTTGCTCCATCGCAGCCAGTAAGTTCTCAGGCGTTTGAGCGCCAGAAACACCGATTTTTCGGTTGAAGATGAAAAACGGCACGCCGGAAATGCCGAGTTGGCGCAGCTCTGCGTCTTGCTGCTTCGCGGTATCCAGCGCATCGCCTGCTGCAATTGCCGCCCGCGCGGTATCGGTGTCCATCCCGGCCTGCGCCGCGATTTCCACCAGAGCCGCATCACTCGTCAAATCCGCGCCATCGCAAAAGTAAGCGCGCATCAGTGCCTCTTTCATTTGCGGCTGAATCTCAAACTCAGCCGCCGCCTCCACCAAGGCATGCGCCTTCAAAGTATTGGGCTGCCGAGCGATCTTGCCGAATTCAAACGCCAAGCCAACGCTATCGCCCGCAGCACTTACTCGCTCATAAATCCCGCCCCCATCCGCCGCACCAAACTTGCGAGTGAGGTACTCCGCCCGGCTCATC
>JAAFHN010000404.1 GCA_013298415.1 Comamonadaceae bacterium | reverse complement strand
TGATGTGCTGCGTGCGACCCGGGGTTTTGGAGGCGAAGGCGAGCCGCTTTTGCTGCGTAAGGCTATTGATGCAGGTGCTTTTGCCCGCATTGGATCGGCCCACGAAAGCAATCTCAGGCAGCGTGTGGCCGGGCAAGTGGTGAAGCTGCGCGGCGGTCGTCAAAAACTTGGCCGTGTGCAGCCAGCCCATGGCCAGCTCTTGCGGCGTTTGCGCCTTGGGGTTGATGGGGTTCCGCAAGGGCGCAGGCTGCGCCGAACGGGATTTTGGCGGTGCAGTCATGTTGGCGGCCTAAAAACGTGGAAGCCGCCATTGTAAAATCAGGGGTTAACCATCAAGCCTGATGCTCACAGCGATCACCCCGCCCATGAAAACCCGCTTCGCCGCCTCGGTCTCCGCCGCCTTCGCCTCTGCCCTGCTCGCGTTCTCGGGCCTCGCGTTTGCCTCGACCACGGCGGCTTCCGCCCCTGCAGCGCCTGCCTCCGCCGCCGCGCCCGCCAAACCCGCAGCCCCCGCCAAGCCTGACATGGCCAAAGGCGAAGCCATTTTTAGCCAAGTCTGTGCCTCTTGCCACGGCGCAGATGGCAACTCGGGCACGCCAGCCAACCCCAAGCTGGCGGGCCAGCATCCTGAATACATCGTGAAGCAGTTGCAAGAGTACAAATCGGGCAAGCGCAACAACGCGATCATGAAAGGCTTTGCCGGCGCGCTCAGCGAGCAAGACATGAGAAACATCGCCGCTTACGTGGGCAGCAAAACCATGAAGCCCGGCTTTGCCAAAGAAAAAGACCTGGTGGCACTCGGTGAGCGCGTGTATCGCGGTGGCGTGGCCGACCGCAACATCGCCGCTTGCATGGGCTGCCACAGCCCCAACGGTGCGGGCATGCCCGCCCAGTACCCGCGTTTGGGCGGCCAGCACGCCGAATACACCGAAGCGCAATTGCGCGCCTTCCGCGATGGCGGGCGCAAAAACAATTCTGTGATGACCCAAGCTGTTGCCAAGCTCAACGACAAAGAGCTGAAGGCCCTTGCCGACTACATCGCTGGCCTGCGTTGAACTTCGCTTGAAGCCAGCGATCCCACACTTCAACCAAGTCCTTGACCAATCAGTAGCATCCCTCCTGCGCTGATTCCACACAAAAAGCAGGTGCCTCACCTGCTTTTTTTCTGCCTGAACCCAAAGCCCAACCGCCAGCCTCCGATCCCCGCCCTCAGCCCCCATGTCAGTCAGCACCCACGGCATCCGCCTTCGCCACACCTCGCAAGCCTTCAGCCGCGTGGTGGAGCTGCTGTCTTCCATGCGCTTTGCGATTTCGCTGCTCACGCTGATTTGCATCGTGTCAATCATCGGCACGGTGTTGAAGCAAAACGAGCCCGCGATCAACGCCATCAACCAGTTTGGGCCGTTTTGGGCACAGGTGTTTCAGGCCATGCAGCTCACCACCGTCTACAGCGCTTGGTGGTTTTTGCTGATCTTGGCATTTTTGGTGCTTTCCACCAGCCTTTGCATTGGCCGCAACACGCCAAAAATCCTTGCCGATTGGCGGGTGTTGAAAGAAGACTTGCGGGTGCAAGCCCTCGGTGCCTTCAAGCACCGAGCTACTGGCGAAGTGAATGCCGATGCAGCCACCCACGCCAAAGCCGTGGGCGAGGCACTTGCCAAAGGCGGCTGGCGGGTCAAGCTGCAAGAACGCCCAAACCAAGGTTTCATGGTCGCCGCCAAAGCAGGCAGCACCAACAAGCTCGGCTACATCGCAGCCCACAGCGCCATCGTGCTGGTTTGCATCGGCGGCTTGCTCGATGGCGATTTGTTCACCCGCACACAAGAGTGGTTCAACGGCAAGCAAATCTACGCGGGTGGCGGCTTGATCAAAGACATCCCGGCCCAACACCGCTTGAGCCCCAGCAACCCAGCCTACCGCGCCAACTTGCTGGTGAGCGAAGGCACGGCCTCGAGCACCGCGATCTTGAATCGCCCCGGTGGCGTATTGATCCAAGAGCTGCCCTTCACGATTGAGCTGAAAAAATTCATCGTGGAGTACTACAGCACGGGCATGCCCAAGCTTTTTGCCAGCGACATCGTGATCCACGACAAAGAAACCGGTGACAAGAAAACCGCTCGGGTCGAGGTGAACACCCCCGCCTACCACCGAGGCGTGGCGATTTACCAAAGCAGTTTTGACGACGGCGGCTCGGCCGTGAAGCTGCGCGCCATGCCCATGCGCGAAGCCACCAAACCCTTCGTGGTGGAAGGCAACATTGGCGGCAACACCCAATTAGCGCGCGGTGCGTCGGGGCAAGACACCCTGAGCCTGGAATTCGCGGCGCTGCGTGTGATCAACGTGGAAAACCTGGGCGCATCGCAAAGCCAGCTCCCGAGTTCTGCCACCGATGTGCGCGCCGTGGATTTGCACGGCGGCAAAGGCACGTTTGCCGCCATCGAGCAGCGCTTGGGCGCGGGCAACAAAGTGCTCACTCAAAAACAGTTGCGCAACGTAGGCCCCAGCATCACCTACCGCCTGCGCGACGCGGCTGGCCAAGCGCGCGAGTTTCACAACTACCAATACGCCGCCGATCTGGGCGATGGCGTGCCCGTGTTTTTGATGGGCGTGCGCGACACGCCGCAAGAGCAATTCCGCTACCTGCGTGCCCCCGCAGATGAAAAAGGCGAAATCGCTGGATTCACTCGCCTGCGCGCTGCGCTGCTGCACGAGAACCTGCGCGAGCTGGCCATCCAGCGCTACGCCGCCAACGCGGTAGAGCCCGGGCGCAAAGATTTGGCCGAGCAGCTGGCTGCATCCACTCGCCGAGCGCTGGAGCTTTTCATCGGCCCTGCTTACAACGCATCCACGCCAGTGAACACGGCCACCGCAGGCCTCACCGCCGTCGCCAGCTTCTTAGAGCAATCTGTGCCTGAAGCGCAGCGCGAAAAAGCGAGCGAAGTGATCGTGCGCCTGCTCAACGGCGTGCTGTTCGAGCTGAACCAGCTCGCCCGCGTGAAAGACGGGGCCAAGCCACTGGAGCAAACGGATGAAACCCGCGCCTTCATGACGCAAGCGGTGCTGGCACTCTCTGATGCCGCGCTCTACCCCGCGCCCATGGCCTTTCAGCTCACTGATTTCACCCAGGTGCAAGCCAGCGTGTTTCAAGTGGCAAAAGCGCCTGGGCAGCCGGTGGTGTATCTTGGCTGCTTGTTGTTGATTTTGGGCGTGTTTGCCATGCTCTACGTGCGCGAGCGCAGGCTGTGGGTGTGGGTAGCGCCCACAGGCGAGGGCAAAGCCAACCTGCAAATGGCGCTTTCCAGCAATCGGCAGACGCTGGACATCGACAAAGAATTTGACCGACTGAAATTGCAGTTTTTGCCAGGACAAGGCACCGCATGAACACGA
>JAAFHN010000382.1 GCA_013298415.1 Comamonadaceae bacterium | reverse complement strand
CACTGACCGCTGCCACCACACGAGGAGAGGCACTCCGATCAGCTCTAAAGCGATCGCGCCGATGATGGGCGGCGAGGGCCAGCCGAGCAGGGCCACAGATGCCATGCGGCCAAGGCCACCGACGAAGAGCATGAGGCCCATGGCAGCGAACATGGGGCGCACCCAAGGCTGGTCGATTTTGGGGATCAACCAGCAAAACACCAGCCCGAAGCTGAACCACAGGCCGCCTACGAAGCGCAAATTGCTGTCGAGCAGGGTGTCGCGGGGGAGTTGGATGTGGCGGTATTCCGGGTTATCCACGCCGAGCAAGACGAGCGAGCCGGTGATGAGTGGGATCAGTGTCAGCACGGCCATCACGGCCTGGAGCAGTCGTTTTGAATTCATGGATTACTTTCTAAAAGCAAGTGAAAGGCTCAGTATACTTGCGAATCGAAAGTAAATATGCAACGCCGTTTCGCCAACTTGAGCCCTGAGCAGTCTGAAAAATTGGATGCGGCGCGGCTGCGCTCGTATTGCAGCATCGCCCGCGCCGCTGAGCTGATTGCCGATGCCTGGACTGTGCTTCTGGTGCGGGAGCTCTTTTGGGGCAGCCGCCGCTACGATGAATTGCAGCAGCGCACGGGCATTGCAAGCAATGTGCTGGCTTCGCGCCTCAAAAAACTGTTGGCAGCGCAGGTGATCGACAAAGTAGCCGCGCCTGAGGATGCCCGCCGCTTCGACTATTCATTGACAGAGAGCGGCCGCGAGCTCTTTCCAGTGCTGATGGCTGTGATGGCCTGGGGCGACAAGCACGCGGCAGGCCCGCACGGCCCGATGATCGAGCTGCGCCACAGCACATGCGGCGAGCGCACCCAAGCAGGACTGCGCTGCTCGCACTGCGGTGAGGTGATGAGCGAGGCTGACTTGGTCACGGAACTCAATCTCAGCTACCTGTCGTAAGGCCAAGCGGCCCGCGCTTTGCGTTAGCATCTGCGGGTGTCAGATAGTACCTTGCTACTCTTTTGCTTGCGTGCATTCATCGGCATTTTCTTGGCAATGCCCGGTGCTGCACTGCTTTGCACCGGCGTGAATGCCGCCCAGGCTTCAGTTGTTGGGGCTGGCGGCAATGGTCAGGCGGTGGTCATTTCCGGTTTCACACCGCTCGACAAAATGCCGGCAGCAGTGGAAATTTCCGCGCTGGAGCTCTGGCAGACCGCCTCTGAGTCTGGAGGTACCCCCGCGACAGATGCAGGTTCGGTGCTCAGCGGTCGAGCGGGCGAGTTCGTGCCGCTGGCGGCGCAACTGCTCGGCAGCTCGCGCTGGGGCAGCGTGTCTTGGCTGCGCGTCACCCTGCGGGCCACGGCGGGCCTGAGCGCCGAGGCGGCATCGGTGCGAAGTGTGTTGGCCTTGCCGCGCAGCTACTTGGATGACGTGACGCTTTTCAGCCCGGTGCCGCCGTTCGCGGGCCAGCCTGAACGCCCGAATCCGACGTCCCCGCAGCGCTGGTACCAGCAAGAAGCGGGCGACACGATCGTGCCGAGTCGGTGGGCGGTTGCGGGCTTGTATCCGCGCTTCATGCTGCCCAGTGCACTGCAATTGCAAGACAGCGGCGGAGCTTTGCAGTTGTACTTGCGGGTTGTGCACAACGCGCCATTCGAGACCGAGCTTTCGGTGCTTTCGGCCGGCGAGTCGGCGGGCCGCACCCAAATGCATACGCTGGCACTCGGGCTGATGCTGGGCGCCTTGCTCTGCGTGAGTGCGCTTCTGGGTGCCTTGGCTTGGCATGCCAAAGATCTGATTTACGCTTGGTTCAGTGCCTACGCGGTGCTGACCGCGCTGGCCTGCGCAAGCCACGCTGGGCTGGCTCACCGCGTGCTGTGGCCGGTGGGCGGAAACTGGCCGGGCTTTGCGGTGCTGGTGTTCTTGATGTTGGCGGCCGCCTGCCAGTTGCAGTTTTCGCGCCTGGCGCTTGTGTCGCAACAAGGCTTGGTGCGGCCCACAATGAAGCGCGCCACCCATTCGCTCTCACTCGCATGCCTGGCCTTGGCAGCGGCCTACATGGCTTTTCCGGCGCGTTGGCAAGCCACGTATGTGGTGAGCCTTTTCGTGCTGGGCCTGTCTGCTGCGGTGGTCACTTGGTGGGTGGTGGCAGCGCTGCGACAACGCAACCGCCTCGCCCTGGTGTGGCTGCTCGCCTACTTGCCGCTTTTTGGCGTGGTCGTGGTGGCGCTCCTGGAAGGTGTGGGCATGTTGGGCAGCCGCAGCGTCGGTATCCACACGCCGATTTACGCGGCGGGCGCCTCGGTGATCGTGCTCGGCGCTGCGTTGCAGTGGTTTTCTCGGGAGCGACAAAATTCACGCGCACTGAGCAAAGCCTTGGCAGCCACCGATCCGCTCACCGGCTGCTTTACTGCTGCTGAGTTCCAGCGTCGGCTCAAGCAGGTTTGGGGCGCGCGCCATGGAGACACGGGTGATTGGACGGTGGCTTACGTGGCGCTGCTGAATCCCGCTCTGGATGCGGGCGAGCAAGCCCAAGTCACATCGCGCGTGGTGCGGGCCTTGCGCTCTGCCACCGGCAGCCAAGACACGGTCGCGCGGCTCGATGGAAGTATGTTTGCGCTGTTGATGCCGGTGCGGCCTGGGGGGCAGGGCGTGAGGCAACTGCTCGCCAGAATCGTGGCCATTGGTTTGATGCCCGACCCGTCGGAACCCCGTGCGCAGCCGCTTCATTTCCGCATCTCGCATGCCTCCTGCAAGCGATATGCGGGCGATTTGGCGGCGCTCCAGGCCGACTTGCGGGAGGCGATCGGCACTGACCGCAACGCCAACGACAGGCCGGTGCGCTCCGTTGATCGCGCTTCGGTCTCGTGGCTTGCAGCGTCGCATTTGCGATCCGATCCTGCTGCGGTTTTTCCGTCTGAGAGCGGCCAGCCACACCCTGCGAGTCCGCCCAAGCAAATCTGAGGTTTCTGCGTTGGCTACCGTGTGAGCAGGATCTAATTCCATTTCCAAATCATTGCTGTCTAGGCGCGGAGTCGCAGGCAGTGCTGAGGCACGACAAGGCGACGCAACAACGACAGGAATGATTTAGAAATGGAATAAGAAGGCAACATGGGCCTGGTACACGCCACTGCCGTACGAGTTGCGCCAGCGGATGTCAGGGTGCCAGGCACCGCCAAGTGGATGAGGGAAGACTGTGCCCAGCGGTTTACGCGCTGGTTTCCGCTCGATATCGAATCCGTCCAAAAGTACGCCCGCGAGAAAATACGCGTGGGGATCAATCTGGCGACACTCTCCGGCTTTAGAGAGGATCTGCTGGCGGCGCAGCCAAAGCTCCCAGATGTCCACCTGCCGCGGCAGCTGAGCGACGAGGCAAAGCGATTGGAGGTTTTTGGCTCGGCCCTGGCGAGCCATTGCGGATTTGTCCGTCGGCGGCAGCGATTCTTGATGCCTTGGTAGCGCTCCGTCGGATCGCGGCGGCGGCAGTGCGCAGAGAACGCTGCATCAGCGCTGCGCGAACAGGCTCGGCACCCCCTCTTGGCCGACAAACCAGCGTCGC
>JAAFHN010000629.1 GCA_013298415.1 Comamonadaceae bacterium | reverse complement strand
AGTCGTGGGCCTGCAAAACGCCGCCGAAACGCTGGTAGCCACCATGCAGCGCAACATCCACCTCCTACAAGGAGGCAGCCTCCAATGAGCACCGCTCTCCAAGGCACAGGCCTGTCCACGCGCAAGTTCAACCTCGCCCGCATCCATATCGCCAAGCAGCAGCTCGGCATGAGCGATGAAGACTACCGCGCCATGCTCCAGCAGCTCTACCAAACCCAGAGCTCGGCCAACCTGTCTGAGGCACAGCAAAAGCACCTGATCGGCCACTTCCAAAAGCTCGGCTTCAAGCCCGGCCCCTCCAAGCTCAACGCCTTCGCCGCCACACAAAACGACCAACACCGTTTGATCTACCGCATCTGGGCCAAGCTGGGTCACTTGGGCGCACTCGAAAGCCCCGGCAACGCCAGCCTGCACAAACTCGTCAAGCACCAGCACGGGGTTGATCACCTGCGATTTCTGGGCACCATGCCAAGCCGCCAGTTGATCGAAATGCTCAAAGCCTGGCTGGATCGCACGCCCCAGCCAAAAGCCAAGCCAAAAGCCAAGCCAAAAGCCAAGCCCCAGGGCCGCGCCAGCAAGGCCAAGCCATGAAATCCATGCTCTTCAAGCCAGAAATGGCACAAAGCGTCTTCACCGACCTCAAAACCCAAACCCGCCGCGAGATCACCCAGCTCAGCGGCATCGGCCAGGCCTTAAGCTTCCAGCCCAGCAACGACCGCGCCTACGACTGGATGTGCTGCGACAAGGCAGGCGCCTGGCACTGGCTCACCCACGACCTGCTGCTTCATCGCTGCCCCCACCCCAAGGGCTCATTCTTCTACGTCCGAGAGCCCTGGGGATTTCTCTTCGATGAGCCCCTCGCTGAGGCCCGCGCAGGCCAGCCCCGGTTCTATTTGGGCGAAGTCCTCGCCTGGCACCACGCCGCCCGCGTCGCAGAAGAACCCCTCCAGCGCGCCCCGGCCAAGTGGCGCAGCCCGCTGCACTGCGGCGAGCAAGACAGCCGCAGCCTCTGCCGCATCACCGATGTGCGCATAGAGCGTTTGCAGCGCATCACCAACATCGACGCCCGCGCCGAAGGCGCAGTCCAAGTCAGCAAATACGCCTGGTCGCTCGCCCCCCACGCGCATGAAGTCACCGCACTGCATGGCACCACCCCTCATGCGGCATTTGAGCGCTACTGGTACTTCATCCACAAAATGGAAGTCACCGCCTGGCTCAGCAATCCGCTCGTCTGGGTCTACACCTTCGAGCGCCTGGGCGTCCCCCGCTACATCACAGTGGCCGAGCAAAGCAATTGATGCGTTTTTTGCGCATCAATTCAAATTCCCATGCTCTCCCCCCAAGCCTCAAGCCCCCCGCCACTGACCCCCAGTCAGCCCGTGGCCGAGGCTGGCGCCTGCGCAGAGCTTGCGCCCCCTGATCTCCCCACCCACCTCCTGCCCAAATTGCTCCAAGCCTGGGTGGCCGCCATCGGCATCCATCCCACCATGCTGCTGGTGCAGGAATACGGCGGCTTTCGGCTCTACATGCCCAAAAAAGTGGCGGCCGAGCACCCCTTAGCCAAGCTGCTCGGCTTAGCTACGGCCAAGGCCTTGGTCAAGGCCCACGGCCAAGATTCCCACGTCCTGGTACCCAAGGCCAAAGCAGCGCTACTGGCCGTGCGCGATGCAAAAATCATGCGCGAGTACGGCCCCAAAACCGCCGTCCAGCTCGCCCGTGAGCACGGTCTCTCCGAGCCCGCCATCTGGCGCGTCGTCGAGCGCCACACCAAAGCCCAGGCCGCAGCCAAGTCCCAAGCCGCCGCCGCCCGCCAGCCCGCCCTCTTCGAGCTGTAACCCCTGCCGCTCGCGCCGGGGTTACAGCAGTTGGAGCCGCAGAGGCCGAGTCAGTCATTGCCAGCGTCGCGACGCTGGCAAACCGAGAGCGACGACGCACCATCGACGCTAAGCCACTGATTTATTTGACCTTCTGACGCTGGCAACGCTCAAGAGCGCCGAAGACACGATTGCCACCGTCAGCCGACGCTGGCAATCGGCCAAAACCGAGGCAAAGGCGCTCAAAACCCCTATATTCATTGGGAAATCTGCGTCCAAGCCCTCTGACCATTCCTGCTCACTCCCAGATCAAAAAGGCTCACAAATGCACCAATCCTGCTC
>JAAFHN010000291.1 GCA_013298415.1 Comamonadaceae bacterium | reverse complement strand
ATGCCATTTCCCCACTTTTTTTGCGGCACCGCCCGCCCAATCGCTGCTTTCTCACTCACTTTGCTCGCTGCCGTGTCGCTTGTGGCGTGTTCGAAGCCCGCGCCGCTCGCTGAGCCCATTCGCGCTGTGAAACTGATCGAGGTAGGCGAAAGCGGCCTCCAAGCTGCCAACGAGTTTTCAGGCACTGTGGCCG
Source organism: Comamonadaceae bacterium (assembly GCA_013298415.1). Lineage (GTDB taxonomy): Bacteria > Pseudomonadota > Gammaproteobacteria > Burkholderiales > Burkholderiaceae_C > JAAFHN01. The sequence continues at coordinate 4,129 of JAAFHN010000291.1, read as the reverse complement.
CGCGGGTGGAAAGCCGCGTGAGCTTTCGGGTGGGCGGCAAGATCACGAAGCGCCACGTGGAAGCAGGCCAAAGGGTGAAAGCGGGCCAACTGCTGGCCACACTCGATCCACAGGATTTGCAATTGGCAGCGACTGCCGCCCGCGCCCAAGTGCAAGCCGCGCAAGTGCAGGCTGATTTGGCTGCCGCCGATTTCAAGCGCTTCAAAGATTTGAAAGACCAAAACTTCATCAGCGGCGCAGAGCTCGATCGCCGTGATGCGACGCTGAAAGCGGCGCTTGCCACGCTGGATCAAGCGAAGTCACAGCTCGCCGTGCAAGGCAACCAGGCGGGCTACGCCAGCTTGTTTGCACCCGTGAGCGGGGTGGTCACGTCGGTTGACGCGGAGGCGGGCATGGTGGTGGGCGCGGGCACGCCGGTGCTGCGCATTGCTGAAGATGCGGGCCGCGATGCGGTGTTCGCGATTCCTGAAGACAAGCTTTCCTTCATCAAGCCTGGCCAAACCGTGAGCCTGCGTCTTGCCGCATCAGACGACAGCAGCTTCAAAGGCGCAGTGCGCGAGATCGCGGCCGTGGCCGACCCAGCCACACGCACCTATGCCGTAAAAGTGACGATGCCCACCAGCGCGCCTTTGGGCGCAACCGTGTACGCAGCGCCAGCCGCGCTTTCGGCTCAGGCGCTCGGCGTCTCGGCCCAAAAGCTGCCCACCAGCACCTTGCGCCAGGAAGGCGGCAAAACCCATGTGTGGGTGTTTGACCAAGCCAGCTCCACCGTGAAGAGCCGGGAAGTGCAAGTGGCCACCGCCGATGGCAACGAGGTGGTGCTGGCCCCTGATGCGCTCAAAAATGGCGAGTGGGTGGTGGCTGCGGGCGTGCATGTGCTGCAAGCGGGGCAAAAAGTGACCGTTTGGAGCGGCTCAGGGCCAAACTTCAAGACAAATGGCTCCTCTGTCCAGATGAAATCAACATCTGATGCTACACAAAACGTAGCGACACCAACGGCATCCGCGCCAGCCGCTGCCGCCACGGCCTCCAGCAAGTGAGGCCGAAATGACCGATCAAACCCCCGGCCTCGCCGACAAACCCAGCCGCTTCAACCTCTCTGCCTGGTCGCTCAGTCATCCTGCGCTCACACGCTACTTGATGATCGTGCTGATGCTCTTTGGCTTTGCCAGCTACTTTGGCTTGGGGCAAGACGAAGACCCGCCGTTCACCTTCCGCGCGATGGCCATTCGCGTGTTCTGGCCCGGGGCCACCGCTCAGCAAGTGAGCGAGCAGGTGGTGGACAAAATCGAGCGCACCCTTCAAGAAGTGCCCTACAGCGACAAAATTCGCTCTTACTCCAAGCCCGGTGAGGCGCTGATCATTTTCCAGATCAAAGACAGCTCGCGGGCGGGTGAAGTGCCGAACATTTGGTACACCGTGCGTAAAAAAGTGGGCGACATGCGCGGCACCCTGCCCGCTGGCGTGATCGGCCCTTTTTTCAACGACGAATTTGGCGATGTCTTTGGCGTGATGTACGCACTCGATGCGCCTGGCTTCAGCAAGGCCGAGGTCAAAACCGTGGCTGACCAGGTGCGCCAAGAGCTGCTGCAAGTCAAAGACGTGAACAAGGTCGATTTGTACGGCGTGCAAGACGAAAAGATCTACATCGAACTCTCGCAAAAGCGACTGGCCTCACTTGGTATCGATCTGAATCAGGTGCTTGCCCAAATCGGCCAGCAAAACGCGGTGGAAAACGCGGGCGCGCTGAACACCCCGCAAGATGTGGTGAACATCCGGGTGAGCGGGCAATTCGATGCCGTCGCCGATCTGCGTGCGCTGCCGATTCGCGGCGCGGCGGCCTCAGGCGGCACAGCGCAGCTCAAGCTGGGCGACATCGCGACTGTGAAGCGCGGCTACATCGATCCGGCGCAGGTGAAGGTGCGCTATGCCGCAAACCCAGCGCTGGCCGGATCGGCTCCAGCGGCAGGGCCAGCGGCGGCCGCAGGCAAAGACGTGATCGTTCTCGGCGTGTCCATGCTCAAAGGCGGCGACATCATCGCGCTGGGCAAATCGCTCGCGGTGGCCAGCCAAAAAATCGAGCGAGCCTTGCCTGCGGGCATGAAGCTGGTGCCCATCCAGGATCAGCCCAAAGCGGTGGGCGATTCGGTCAACGAGTTCATCCGCACCCTGATAGAGGCGGTGGTGATCGTGTTGGCCGTGAGCTTTGTGGCGCTGGGCTTGCATCGCCGAGCCGGGAGCAAGGGCTTGTTCAGCGGCTACACGCTCGATGTGCGCCCTGGCTTGGTGGTGGCGATCACGATCCCGCTGGTGCTAGCGGCCACCTTCCTCGTCATGTACTACTGGGGTGTGGGCCTGCACAAAATCAGCCTGGGCTCGCTCATCATCGCGCTTGGGCTCTTGGTTGACGACGCGATCATTGCGGTGGAAATGATGGTGCGCAAGATGGAAGAGGGCTACGACAAAGTGCGCGCCGCCACTTTTGCCTACGAGCTCACCGCCATGCCCATGCTCACCGGCACGCTGATCACGGCAACAGGCTTTTTGCCGATTGGCTTGGCGAAATCCGTCACCGGTGAGTACACCTTTGCGATCTTCGCCGTGACGGCCGTGGCGCTGGTGGTGAGCTGGTTTGTGTCGGTGTACTTCGTGCCGTATCTGGGCAACGCGATTCTGAAGGCCAAGCCGCACGATGCCAGCCAGCCGCATGAGCTTTTCGATACGCCCTTCTACAACCGCTTTCGCAAGGTCGTGAACTGGTGTGTGAAGCACCGCTGGCTCACGATCGCCGCCACCATCCTCACGCTCGCGCTCGGTATTCTGGGCATGGGCAAAGTGCAGCAACAGTTCTTTCCTGATTCGTCGCGGCCGGAAGTTCTCGTGGATTTATGGTTCCCAGAAGGCACAAGCCTGCAAGCCAATGAAGAAGTGACCAAGCGGGTAGAGGCGCGCTTGCTCAAAGAGCCAGGCGTGCAAAGCATCAGCACTTGGCTCGGCTCTGGCGTGCCGCGCTTTTATCTGCCGCTGGATCAGATTTTTCCGCAGACCAATGTGTCGCAAATGATTGTGATCCCTGGCAACTTGAGCGAACGCGAAGTGCTGCGCAAAAAACTGCCTCAGCTGATGGCCGAGGAGTTTCCTGAAGTGCGCGCTCGGGCCAAGTTGCTGCCCAATGGTCCGCCTGTGCCGTATCCGGTGCAATTCCGCGTGGTGGGCGACGACCCCATCAAGCTGCGAGGTCTTGCAGACGCTGTGAAAGCTGAGATGCGCAAAAACGCCAGCACCCGTGGCGTGAACGACAACTGGAACGAGTCCATCAAAACCATGCGGATCGAGGTGGATCAGGAAAAGGCGCGCGCGCTCGGTGTGAGCAGCCAGGCCATCGCGCAGGCCTCCCGCACCATCGTGCAGGGCTCAACCGTTGGTCAGTTCCGCGATGCCGACAAATTGATCGACATCGTGCTGCGCCAGCCGCTGGACGAGCGAAAGGCCATCACCGACATGGCGAATGCCTACGTGCCCACCAGCTCTGGTCGCAGCATCCCGATCACCCAAGTGGCCAAGCCTGTATTTGCCTGGGAGCCGGGTGTGATGTGGCGTGAAGGCCGCAACTACGCGATCACGGTGAACGCGGATGTGGTGGACGGGATTCAAGGTGCCACCGTCACCAACGAATTGCTGCCCAGCTTGAAAGCCCTTAGCGCCGACTGGCCGCTCGGCTACCGGATTGAAGTGGCAGGTGCTGTGGAAGAAAGCAGCAAAGGGCAGGGCAGCTTGGCAGCAGGTGTGCCGATCATGCTCTTCATCACGTTCACGCTCTTGATGCTGCAATTGCAAAGCTTCAGCCGCGCGATGCTGGTGTTCCTCACCGGGCCGATGGGCATTGCGGGTGTAGCGATGGCCTTGCTGGCGCTGAACCGCCCCTTCGGTTTCGTGGCCTTGCTCGGCGTGATTGCCCTCATGGGCATGATCCAGCGCAACTCAGTCATCTTGATCGACCAAATCGAGCAAGACATCAAGGCGGGCATCCCGGCCTGGACAGCAGTCGTGGAATCTGCCGTGCGCCGCTTACGCCCCATCGTGCTCACAGCCGCTGCCGCCGTGCTCGCCATGATCCCGCTTACCCGCA
>JAAFHN010000576.1 GCA_013298415.1 Comamonadaceae bacterium | reverse complement strand
GGAGCTGGAGCTGGAGCTGGAGCTGGAGCTGGAGCTGGAGCAGGAGCAGGAGCAGGAGCAGGAGCAGGAGCAGGAGCAGGAGCAGGTGCAGGAGCAGGAGCAGGAGCAGGAGCAGGTGCAGGTGCAGGTGCAGGTGCAGGTGCAGGTGCAGGTGCGGGTGCGGGTGCGGGTGCGGGTGCGGGTGCGGGTGCGGGTGCGGGTGCGGGTGCGCTGCTCCCGCCTCCGCCGCAGCCGGTCAACCCAGCGAAGGTCGAGACGAGGGCGAATGCCAGGGAGCACGCCTGGAGCCGTTGATGGAGGGTCGATCTGTGCATGGATTCCTCACGTGTTGGTGTTCACAATGTCCGTCGGCGTTTTCAACCGCGCATGACTCCATTGAAAAGTTGTGCAAACTGAATGTACAGCGCTGCCAACAATGTCACGTTTTGGCGTCGATTGCGCAAGCTTGCGAGCTAATTGTGCGGAGAAGCTATGAATTTGGTAGCTGAAAAAGCTGTAAGTACCTGGACAGTTCCAGAAAAGAACCTGATTAGGACCGTGCCTCAGATAGAAACCCGCTCGCCCTGAGCTTGTCGAAGGGCATGCCAGGGGCTTCGACAAGCTCAGCCCGAACGGAGGGGCAATGCATCTGAGCCATGATCCTAGTCAGGGAAAAGAACGTCAAAAACCGTGTTTCTTCAACCAGGCGCCGAGGGTTGGCGACCACAAGTGCCCGCCGCTGCGCAGCAGTCGATGCCCGTCAGGCGCCACTGCCGGTGAGGCAAAAAAATCAGCGGTTTGGGTTTGGCCTGCGGCGAGCGCGGCCTCGGCATGGGCTTGATGCCAGCGCTTGGGTGCTTCTTCGCCCCAATAGAGATCGTTGGCTGCGTAGAGCCAAATGCTGGGAACCCGAGTCGTGCGAGCGGCTTGAGCCATGAGTTCACCGATTCGATCTGGCTGACAGGATTGGCCCGGTGATGAGGTGGGATTGCCACCCGCGCCACCTGAGAAGTTCACACAACCCAGCACGCCAGGCCAGTTTTGCCCGCAGGCGGCAACCGTGGTGAGCCCGCCCACCGATTGGCCCGCCAGCAAGATGCGGCTCTTGTCGGCCCAGGGCTGGGCCATCAGCCAGGCGTGCGCGCTTTTGACGGCGTGCGTTGCGGCAGCTGCTGTCTTGGCAAAGTCGGCTTGGCCCACGCACATACCGTTTCGCCAACTCGCGCCGCTGTTTTCAGGGTCGTCCCGGTAGTTTGCGCCGTAGCCTGGACGAATGGGAGCGATCACCGCGTAGCCCTTGGCGTGCCAGTAACGCACGTGGCCTGGCAACACGGGGCTTTGAAGCTGCATGCGAGAGGAGGCGTCTGCCGCCCGGCCATGGGAAAAAATAACCGCAGGCCAGCCTGCCCTCGGCGCCGAAGAAGTGCCGCTGGGTGGCAGAAACACGTGCACCGGCATGTCCACGTCGCGTCCTGCGGTCTCAGATGCCCTCACTTTCACCATCACGACCTCTGGCTTCGGATCGGGCTGCGGGAGTGCTTCGGCAGGGGCGCTGGGCGCTGGCGAGCGATCAATGATCGGCGCGGTGCTGCATCCGCCTAGCCAGATCGCGGCGAAGAGCGCAAAACCGAGGTGGAGGTTTTTCATTTTTCGGGGGCTTTTTGCCAAGTCAGCGTGCGAAATTTGCTCAAGCGGGGTCACCGGATCGGCCTGACCGTCGCCCAGGTGCGCGCGCCACGAGCAGCATGATGCCACCCCGCAGGCTTTGCGTGGGGGCGGGATAGGCCGAACTGGGCCTATAATGGCCGCGTGAGGTTTGGCGCGTAAGTGCTTGATTTGACGTGGTGTCTGGCGGCAACTACATGCTTTCAGACACGCTCGTTCGGTGTCAAGTGCCCGTGTGCAAGCCAAGCAAAAGTGCCCCATCAGGGCGCAACGAGCTGTTCGAAACCCGAACCCCGCTGACATCACGCACCTGCGCAGCGCTCGCCCTCGGCAACACGAGAGGGTGATTGGCCCGCAGGCCACCTTGGATGAACTGGCTACTGATCTGGACCCTGCAATCCCTGCCGCAAGCTCTCAGAGCATGCTGCATGGCATTGTGCAGGCCGCTTTTTGACACAAATCGGCTCTCTGTCCTAGTAAAATCAGTATTCGTTGCTACATATTCGGTAGCAATTTCCTGGTTTCATCTGCCCCGCCCGCTGCTCACAATGCAGTCTGTGGCGCAACTCTGGCCCCACGCACCGCCCCCCGGTGCCTCACTGCGCGGCCGGCAGTTGGCTTGGGCGATGCGTTAAGCGAAACCTGCGTTTTCTCCAAGCTTCCAAAGGGGCTTGCGGCGCAGTGGTGACGGGTGTTTGGATCGGCAAGTTGTGGCCCCGCTGGGTTTGAAGGCGCGTTCGTGCTGAACGCACGCGCCGCAGATTCAAGCGCTGAGACGAAATCGCCTCGGCCACACCGAAA
>JAAFHN010000613.1 GCA_013298415.1 Comamonadaceae bacterium | reverse complement strand
TGCCGCTGCGTTGGGCGCCGCAGCGGCCCTGGCCAATGCGTTCACAGGGATGAAGAATCCGGGCTCGGGCTCCAGGCGCGTGAGCGCAGCGGCGGCTCTTGTTGGTGTGCTCGCTGGTGAGCGTGCCGAATCTTCGGTTTTGCCAATTTTTGGCAAGGCGCCACAGCCGAGAAGACTCAGGGCCAGTGCCGCGCAGAGCGCCGGAACGCCCACTGCCACTCGGCAAAAGCGGTCCCGAAACAGGCGCTGCCAAGTCTCAAAACCCAAAGCCATCAGGCGGCCTGCGGTTCGCTTTGGGCCAGTCGCAAAAGCGCCTGACCCGTCACGCGCTGCACGGTCCACTCGTCCATGCCCACTGCGCCAATGCTGCGATAAAAGCGGATCGATGGCTCGTTCCAATCCAACACACTCCATTCAAAGCGCCCACAATTTTGCGCCACCGCGATTTTCGCCAAATGCACCATCAGCGCCTTGCCAAAGCCCTTGGCCCGGTGCTCGGGCAGCACAAAAAGATCTTCCAGATAGATGCCAGGCTTGGCCAGAAAGGTCGAGTAGTTGTAGAAGTACAGCGCAAACCCGGCCGCGACCCAGTTTTCAAGTGGATTTAAAGGATTATCGCCCATCTGTCTTTGTATTTGCTTGATTTGTTGCTCTTCAATCAATAGCACACCGACTGAGCTATTGGGCGCAAACAAGGTCTCTAGCAGCGCGGCTTCGGTGGCCACGCAAGCATCTTCAAGTTTTTCATAAATGGCCAACTGCTGGATGAAGTACAGCACTGTGGCCGCGTCATCAGCCGTGGCAGATCGGATGCGAAAAGGGGAGGGCAAAGCGCGCATGTCGGCATGTTGCCACAGCCTCCCGCAAGATTTTTGCTGAGCAAGCGAGTCGGCGCAATTCGGCACGAAACCGGCGAGCCACCCTGTGTCTGGCCGGTTGCGCGGTGAGCAGGTTTACGCGGCGCTGGCGTTGAGCTGGAGCGATGCGAGGGTGCTTTGCGCCAGTGCGCGGGGCGCAGCAGGCAGCGCCACGAAGCCACGCTGGCCGATATCGGCACCGCCGTCAGCGATGGCGCTGCGCAGGAATTTCTTGGCATCCTCCCCGAAGCCTGCCGTGCGAAATACAGCATAGACCACTACCGTCAGCGGCCAAGCGCCCGGCGCGGCGTTGCGCTCGATGTCGGCTTGGTTGTTGCGCTTGTCCCACTCGGCGGTGGCCAGTGCGGCTTGCACACCGGCAATCGTGGGGGCCAAGTAATTGCCGCCCGAGTTGGTGAGCGAGGGCATCAGAAGACTGGCACCACGCGCCTCGGCCATGCCCAGGTAGCCGATGCTGCCGACTGCGCCACGAATCGTTTGCACAACACCGCTCGTGCCCGCCACTGCTTGCACATGTGAGGGCCAGTCCACCGTGAAGCCGCTTCCAACGCGTCGGCTCCAGTTGCGGTTGGCACGTGACAAATAGCTTGTGAACACGCGGGTGCTGCCCGAGGCATCGCTGCGGCACACCGGTTTGGAGGTGATACCGGCAAGTGGCACTCCTGGGTTGGCAGCGGTCAGGTCGCCGCGCGCCCAGCTTGTATTGGCGTTGGTAAAGGTGTCGGCCAAGTTGTCACCGGTCAACTTCAGCTGAGAAGCACCCGGTAGATTGACGGCTACCGTCAACCCGTCAGCGAACAGTGGTACCTGCGCCGCACCGATTTGTTGGAGTTCACCCGGTGTCAGTGGCCAGTCGGTGACGGCAATGTCGAGTGCGCCTTGTTTCAGGCGGTCGAGGCCACCGCCAGAGCCCAAGCGCTGCCTGCCGTCAGTCAGCTGGGTTGCGCGTCAGGGCCGTGAAAACAAGGCGCTGGCCGGGCCTTGAGCGTGCGCTGGGACCGCCTCCAAGGTGTGCACCCAAGCCATTGCGGAGCTGGCCCAAATTTGCCTTGTGGGCGGCAACTGGGCCCGCTCGGTCACGCAGCCGAGGCGGATGTTGATCATTTTGGGTTGATCTGGCTCGGTGGCATAGAGCTGGGTGCCGCAAGTGCCGCAAAAGGCTTGCGCGCGCTTGTTGCCGCTTTGCGCGGTTTTCACATAGAGCTGCGGCGTGCCTTTGAGTTGCACTTGATCGGCGGGCACCGGGATCACGGCGCGAAACGGCGCGCCTGAGAACTGCTGGCAGTCAGCGCAGTGGCAGGCAATCACCTTGCCCGGATCGATCAAGGCCGTGAATGAGATGGCGCCGCAGTGGCAGTTTCCGGTG
>JAAFHN010000337.1 GCA_013298415.1 Comamonadaceae bacterium | reverse complement strand
CAGCTCGCTCGCAAGCTATGTCGTCACCAAAAACCATGTGATCGTGAACTTGCTGGAAGACGTGGCCAGCCGCTTGGTGGAGTGGACGCTGCCGCAGGGAGACGAGCCCTGGGCGATGCGCGAGCTGCCCAATGTGGTTGCGGGCGGCAAAGGCAGCATCTCGGTGAGCAGCCTGAGCGACCCAGCGCTTGCTAACGACCCGCTTGCCAATGCGTACACCATCAACTATGCGGATTTCCTCACGCCCGATGCCTACTACTTGGCTGAGGCGGGTGGCAACGAGCGCACGCGGCTCAAATCGCTTCCCGCGCGCTTTGACGCGGCTGGGATGCGAAGCGAGCAAAGCTTCGTGGCCAGCAAAGACGGCACGCGCATCCCCTACTTCGTGGTCTACCCCAAAGGCGTGAACACCTCGGACGCAAAAGCGGGCAAAGCCTTGCCCACGATGCTTTACGGCTATGGCGGCTTTCGCCAGCCGCAGCGGCCGTTTTATTCCGGCTCTTGGGGCAGCGCGTGGCTGGAACTCGGCGGCGTGGTGGTTGTCGCCAACACGCGCGGCGGCGGCGAATACGGCCCCAATTGGCATCAAGCCGCGCAAAAGGCCAATCGCTTCAAAGCGCACGACGATTTCATCGCGATTGCCGAAGACCTGATCAAGCGCGGCATCACCACACCCCAACAGCTCGGCATCTACGGCGGCAGCCAAGGCGGCTTGCTGGTGGGCGCGGTGGCAACCCAGCGGCCCGAGCTGTTCGGTGCCGTCGTCTCCGCCGTGCCGCTCTTGGACATGCGGCGCTATCACCGCCTTTTGGCTGGCAACTCCTGGATGGGTGAGTATGGCGACCCCGACAAGCCCGAGGAATGGGCCTTCATCAGCCAATACAGCCCGTACCACAACATCAGGCCCGCCGCACAGCAAGCCTACCCGCGCTGGCTGATCACCACCTCCACCCGCGACGACCGCGTGCACCCCGGCCATGCTCGCAAGATGGTGGCCCGCCTCAAGGCGCAGGGCCACCCGGTGCTCTACTACGAAAACATCGAGGGCGGCCATGGCGGCGCAGCCGATTTAGCCCAGCGCGCCGATTTGAGCGCCCTGCAATTCGCCTACTTTTGGGCGCAATTGGGTGGGCGCTGAGGGCTAGGGGCTATAGGGCCTAGGGGCGGGCCAGCTAGCGGCGGCTCAGCCCAAAAGCGCCAGCACCTCGCCGCGCAGGGCGGCGAAATCGGGCTTGCCCACGTAGGTTTTGGCAATCTGCCCCTGTTTGTTCACCAAAAAGCTGGTGGGCGTGACTTTCACGTCGCCCCAGGCCTTGGCGACGCTGCCCGTGTTGTCAATCGCCACTTTGAAGGGCAGAGCGCGGGTTTTGGCAAAGTGCTGCACGAAATCCGGCCGGTCGTAAGCCATGGCGACCGCGAGCGTGTCGTAGCCCTTAGGTGCCAGCTCGGTGTAAAGCTTGGCGATGTCGGGCATTTCCGCCACGCAGCTCACACAGCTCGTGGCCCAAAAGTTCACCAGCACCACCTTGCCCATCAGCGCGGAGGTGTCGGTTTTGCTGCCGTCTAGCAACACATAGCTGGCATTTGGCGCGCTTTTGGCCGCGCAGCCAACGAGGGATAAGCCTGCGCCCGCTAGCGCAAGGCCGCCAAGTTTGGCAAGATGGCTGCGCCTGGTTTGTAGGCTGAAATGTGAACCAAAGGATTGCAACATGTCGAACATTGTGATTGCGGATCGTGCCCAGGTCTGGACGCCCCAAGCTGGAATTTCGCGCCGCGTTTTCCAGCATGCAGCACTCGCAGGCCTGATTGTGGCCGCCTACGAGCAAGCCTACGCCCTCTCGCTCAAAGACCTCACCGACAAAGACGCCACCACCGGCCTGAAAACCGCGTTGGAGCGCGGCGCACTCGCCGCGGTGGGCATTCTGGGAAAAGAAAATGGATTCTTGGGCAACGAGAAGGTTCGAATTGCCCTGCCAGGCTTCCTGAACGATGCGGGCAAGCTGCTCACCAAACTCGGCCAAAGCAAGCGGGTGGACGAGCTTGTGATGGCGATGAACCGGGGTGCGGAGCAGGCGGTGCCGTTTTCCAAAGATTTGCTTCGCAACGCGGTGAAAAACATGAACGTGGTGGATGCCAAAAACATCCTCACCGGCGGCGACACCTCGGTGACCACCTTTTTCGCAGGCAAAACCCGCGACCCGCTCACTGAAAAATTCCTGCCCGTGGTGAACACCGCCACCGAAAAAGTGGGCCTGGCCCAGAAGTACAACAACTTCGGCGAAAAAGCCACCCAGCTCGGCCTCATCAAACAAGAAGACGCCAACATCCAGCGCTACGTGACCACCAAAACCCTGGACGGCCTCTACACCATCATCGGCGAGCAAGAGCGCAGCATCCGCCAAGACCCAGTCGGCACCGGCAGCGAGATCTTGAAGAAGGTGTTTGGGGTATTGAAGAAGTAGGCCAAGGATGCGTCTTTGCGCGGCGGGTTTTGTGCATCGCAGAACTGCGATGGCCTGCGCCGTGGCCTCTCTGTTTGCGCCACCAGGCTTATCGCAAGGCCTTGTGGACACCCGCATCGCAAAAGAGCTAGAAGACGAAGGTGTGATCCTGGGCAAAACGCGAAAAAGCGACTTTGTGCGGGTGAACGACAGCCGAAGCGTGGGGCGCTGGTATCACAAGCAGTGGGGGGGTGCCAACGCGGGCGAGATCGCCGACCCGGCATTCAGCCCCTGGCGGCCGAATGCGACGCGACTGCCCGACTTGCTGGTGGAGTACAACGAACACAACCAGCCGCAAATGCAAACGCGCATCCAGCTGCACCCGCGCTTGCGCCAGGTGCATCAGCGCATCATGGATGTGTTGGTGGCAGCAGAGCCCAAGCCTTGGTACAAGCACCAGGGTGTACGGCTGATCCCCATTTTGACGCAGCAGTCCACACCAGACCAGGTGCGTCGGTTCAGCTTGAGCGCAGACACCCGCCAATGGGCCTACACCGAGCAGGGCCGCCTGGACGAACATGCTGCGCCCTGGGATGCCGGTGGCTCAGTGCCCTTTGCGCACATCCACATCAATGGCCGCAACCCGTTTGAGCTGGCCCGTGAGCTGAGCTACGGCAAAAGCACAAGATCAGCAGACGACAAGCCTCTGCCCACTGGTTTGCTCTACGTCGTGGAGCCCGCAGTGCGCGGTGGTCAAGACGACCGTGGGCCTACGACTCCGCTGGCCAACAGCCTGCGTTACTCGAAGCTCAATGTGAGCGAGGCCGAAGTGCCCATGCTGCCCAAGGGCATGGGCGCTGTGACCCATGTGCAAACTCGCTTCAGGCTTTGGCCCGGAGAGAAAGTCAAAACAGATGGGCATGTAGACCTCAGCCACTTCGTCCTCTTGACCGCAGATGGCTTGATGCCCGTGCACAAGTTCATCACCAAGGCGGAGCTTTTCGATTTGCTGGCGCAATTCGAAAGCCGCGACTTGGAACGCATCAAAGAAAACCATGCCAAGACCAAGCCGCCCAGCAACCCTTTGAACGCGGAAAACTGGGAAAAGCAAAAGGCGCGTGATCTTGCGCGAGCCGACATGAGGTTTGCCGTGCTGGCTGAGCTGCGCCGCCTGAACCAAGCCAGCCTCACGGAAGTGGCCATCATCAACCCGCGTTTTTATGGCCGCATTGCACTCGGTGACGTGAGCGTGTTTGCCAACTACAGCGAGCGGCCAAGCGACAAAGGGCAGCCCGTGGTGCTGCCAAGCGTTGCGGAAGTCTTCGTTGCCGATCCCGCGCAAGGCCATCGCCTGGGCCGGGTCAACACCCACTTCAACGCCAATTTGAAACCGGGCGAAGTGCGTTCGATCATGGTGGAAGTCACGAGCAAATGGCGCATCCCTTCAGACCGCAACCACGGCAAACTGCCACGACCC
>JAAFHN010000092.1 GCA_013298415.1 Comamonadaceae bacterium | reverse complement strand
GGCGCTATCCCTTCGTGCTGGCCGAGCTGCCCGGCCAGCAAATGGGTGTGTGCATCGACACCGCCTACCCCGGCTTCAGCGACAAAGAAGGCGAGCCGCTTTTTGACGACAAAGGCACCAATACGCCCTTTTTGCAAAACGCCCTCGATTTTTTGAACCGCTACCAAATCGAGCACATGCGCACCGAGCGCTTTTGCAAACGCCTGGTCGATGCCGGCCTCTTGGTGGAAATGAACGCCAAAGCCGAACTCAAAGACGGCTCCAGCTACCTTGTCAATGGCCTCATGGTGATCGACGAGCGCAAATTGCTCGAGCTGCCCGATGCCCAAGCCCTAGAAATCTTTCGCGCCGGAGAACTCAGCTGGGTCTACGCGCATTTGATGTCATTGCCCAACCTGAATGGCTTGATTGACCGCTTGAGCCAACGGCATGGCCCGGCGGGGGCGCCCGAATAGTGTCAAGATTCGGGTATTCCCGCGTTCTGGGCTGTCTTTGGGCTTATAATAGAGGGCTTTGCTGCTTGGACTGCTCTGTCAGCCTGTAGCATTTGCAAGCTTGGTGTTGCTTACAGTGACCGCTCGCGTGCAAGCTTAATTTGGCCTTGAGGCATCGTGGTGATGCCCGATGGGGCCGCCCAGATCACATCGGAGTCTCTCATGGCTGTTCAGCAAAACAAGAAATCGCCGTCCAAGCGCGGCATGCACCGTTCGCACAATGCCCTGGTCGCACCAGGCATGGCGCTTGAGCCCACCACGGGCGAGACGCACCTGCGCCACCACATCAGCCCCACGGGCTTTTACAAGGGTAAGCGCGTGATCGCTGCCAAGGCTGAAAAGGTCGTCGAGTAAGCACTGGCTGCTTCAGCGCTTGCGCGTTTGCGCAGGCGTTGAGATGCCGATTGCCTCACTTGCCAACGCGCCTGTGCTCCCGGCAGATTCCGGTAGCACCAGGCGCGTTTTGCATGACAAACGCAGTACCGCTCTAAGCCCCCATGGCCGCTGAATCCAGCATCACCTTAGCCGTTGACTGCATGGGCGGCGACCATGGCATGGCCGCCACGCTGCCCGGTTGCGAGGCCTTCCTTGCCAAGCATGCCGATGCGCGGCTGCTGCTGGTGGGCGACGAAGCCCAGCTCAGCCCCTGGGCCAGCAAGCTGGGCAGAGCTGAAGTGCGCCATGCGAGCGAAGTCGTGGCGATGGACGACGCCGTAGAAATCGCGCTGCGCCGTAAAAAAAATTCGTCGATGCGGCTGGCGATCCAGGCCGTGAAGGCTGGCGAAGCGCAAGCCGCCGTGAGCAGCGGCAACACCGGCGCGCTGATGGCGATTGCGCGGTATTTGCTTAAGACCATCGACGGCATCGACCGCCCAGCCATTGCCTCACAGTTGCCCAATGCCGCAGGCGGGGCGACCACGGTGCTGGATTTGGGGGCCAACGTGGATTGCGGGCCTGAGCATTTGCTGCAATTTGCGCTGATGGGCTCGGCGCTCGTGCAAGCGCTTGGTTTCGCGCAGCAGCCCACGGTTGGCCTACTCAACATTGGCGAAGAAGTCATCAAAGGCAACGACACCATCAAGCAAGCTGGTCAGTGGCTGCGCGAGGCCGATGCCGCAGGCGCGATCCGCTTCATTGGCAATGTGGAAGGCAACGACATTTTCAAGGCCAAGGCCGATGTGATCGTGTGCGATGGCTTTGTGGGCAATGTGGCGCTCAAAGCCAGCGAAGGGGTGGCGCAAATGATCGGCGCAATGCTCAAAGAAGAGCTCTCGCGCAATGTGTTCACCAAGGCTGCTGCTTTGCTGGCGCTGCCCGCGCTTAAGGCCTTCAAACACCGCGTGGACCACCGCCGCTACAACGGCGCGGCCCTGCTCGGCCTGCGCGGCTTGGTGTTCAAAAGCCACGGCTCAGCCGATGCATATGCCTTTGAGCATGCGCTCGCACGCGCCTACGATGCCGCCCACAACGGCCTTACAGCCCAAGTGCAGCGCCGCGTGGCGCAAGCAGCTGGGGTGTTTGAGGCGCACCGCATGGCGCAGTTTGACAACAACGCCCTGACGCTCGAATAGACTTGAGGCTCGACCCCGAGCCCACTGCTTGAGCCCCTTCGCACGAGCCGACTGCCCAAGCCCAGCCCCAGCCCACCATGACCGAGCGCTACTCCCGCATCACTGGCACAGGCAGCTACTTGCCCGCGCGCCGTATTCCGAACCAAGAGCTGGTGGACGAGCTGGCCGCCAAAGGCATTGAAAGCAGCGACGACTGGATCGTGGAGCGCACCGGCATCCGGGCGCGGCACTTTGCGGCGCCTGAGCAGCAAGCAAGCGACTTGGCGCTGCATGCATGCATGGCTGCGCTGAAGGCGGCGGGCAAGTCAGCCTCGGATGTCGATCTCATCATCTGCGCCACGTCCACCCCCGACATGGTGTTTCCCTCAACCGCCGCGATCCTTCAGCACAAACTGAGCGAAGCCACGGGACAAAGCGCCGCTGGCGGCATCGCTTTCGATGTGCAGGCCGTGTGCAGCGGTTTTGTCTACGCGCTCACGGTGGCCGACAGCCTCATCAAAACCGGCGCGGCGAAATGCGCGCTGGTGGTGGGCGCAGAGCTTTTTAGCCGCATCCTGAACATGGAAGACCGCACCACCTGCGTGCTGTTTGGCGACGGCGCGGGCGCGGTGGTGCTGGAGGCCAGCGACGAGCCCGGCATTTTGGCCAGCGAGCTCCATGCCGATGGCAAACATGTGGAAATTTTGTGTACCCCCGGAACCGTGGCGGGCGGGCAGATCAGCGGATCGCCGCTTTTGGTGATGGATGGCCAGGCCGTGTTCAAGCTGGCTGTCGGCGTGCTGGCCGATGTGGCGAGATCAGTGCTGGCGAAGGCGGGCAAAACCGAGGCCGATATCGATTGGCTGATCCCACATCAAGCCAACATCCGCATCATGGCCAGCACGGCTAAAAAACTCAAATTGGCCGACGATAAATTGGTGGTCACTGTGGATCAGCACGGCAACACCTCCGCCGCCTCCATCCCGCTCGCGCTTGACGTGGCCGTGCGCGATGGCCGCGTTCAGCGCGGCGACACGCTCATGCTTGAAGGCGTGGGCGGTGGATTCACTTGGGGGGCGGTGCTTCTAAAAATGTAGCATCGCACGTTGTATACGTCTGGACAAGGTTTAAAAAATGCCTTGTTGCGTGGGGTTGACGAGGCACGAAGCCCCGGTCTAGAGCATCGCGACCGAGCGGCCGTCATTTGTCGCGCCGAAACGACGCGGCACCCTTCGTGACCCTGCCTGATCGCGTGGCAAGAGCGGGCCTCGCCAAAAACCGCAGAGGTCGGCTGTGTTTGCGCACCGCAAGCTGCGGAGGGCGCCCAGCGCTCCCAAATTGTGTGCACGGAGCGCCCATTTACATCCAAGCAGAACATCACCGAGCCAGAGCAGGGTGAATACTAAGTTACAAATTGCCGGATGCATTTGCGAATTTCCAGGCAGTTTGGCCAAAGAAAACTAAACTAAGAGATTAACTTTGACTGAAAACCACCTTGACAGGTGGTTCGGTCAGGGGCATCCTGTGGCGATGTCTTGGACAGTTTCGTAATTTTTGTGCGTTCCTCGCTGACTGTGTTTACTCGCGGTTACAGCCTGGCAGATGGATTCAGTGAGAACAGCAGCGGCAGAGCAATTTTCTGGGCGGCAGAAAGCAATGAACATGAGAGCAATCATTCAACGCGTACTGGCGTGGCGCTTACTTCCTGGCTTGGCGGCGAAGCTGCGGGCGGGCGGGCCGGCGCGGGCGGTTGGGGCGCTGCTGATTGGCTTGGGCGCGGTCGTCGGGGGCGCGGCTTTTGCGGCTGACATCGGGGTCACAGCGTTCACCCGTGCCGGCGATCCGTCGCCCGTGCCAAATGGCCAAACCGACACATTCACCGTTCGCGTTGCCAACGTGCCGGGCGACGGCAACGGAACCAATGTCGGCGCGTTGATCAGCTTGCCCGATCACATGGAGCTTGTTGGCCCGATTCCGGCGGGCTGCTCTTTGTCTGGCGCTGCGCCGATTGCCCCCTCCACTCCCGGCACGCAAATTCTGAGATGCGTTGCGCCCACCTTGAATGAGGGCACGAATGTTCAGTACAGGTTCGATGCGAAGGGTGTGATCCTGGGCACGCGAAGCGGAACAGCCTGCTCGGCTGGCCAAAACACGAGCACCCTGGCGCTGCCCGTGGTGTGTACAGCTTACCCTGGCGACCCCAATGCTGCAAACGACTCGTCCTCGCGCAGCACCTTGGTGAACGCCGCCGCCGATTTGCGCACCGTGTCGATGGGCGCGCAGGGCGTTGTCGGCTCAGGTCCCGTGCCAGCGGGTTCCCGTCAGACCCTCACCTTCGCGGCTTCAAACTACGGCCCCGACAGCTTGCCCGCCAATGCGGGTGTGCTTCAGGTCACCTTGCCCGCGGCATCCGATTTCGTGGTCGCACTTGCGGACATCAACGCTGCCAACGCCGGAAACTACAACTGCTCACAGTCTGGCTTGACTCTGAGTTGTCGCAATTTGAATATCGCGACCTCAACCTCGACCCTGCCAATTCTGCGGGTGCCAGGTGCGGTGGGCGCAGTGTTGTCCGGGTCTATCACCGCAAACGGCACAACCCAAGTGGATGCGGTGGGCATCTCAGATCCCATAGGGACGAACAATGGCCCCGCAGCCGTCACCCTGAATGTGTCACTGGGCGGGAATTTGCGCACGAGCAAGAGCATTTCCCCGGCACCCATCGTCACCAGCAACACCCTCACGTCCACTGTTCAGATTACCGTGTTTAACGATGGCCCAAGAGGCGCCACGGGCACCACATCTGCCACCGACGACATTTCGGCGATGTTGGCTCAAGGTTTCGCCCGCACCGGTGGCACGTGCCCCGCCCCCGTGAGCGGCGTCGTCACCTTCTCCGTGAACAATCTCGCCGCCAACTCTTCGCAGTCTTGCACGATTGAGTTCACCAACCCGAACGCTGTCGCGCCAGGTAGCCCGTTTTCAAACACGGTCAACCTGACGCCGCCAGGGGGCTTCACCGACAACAACCCGGCGGACAACACTGCCGTCGCGCAGTACACATTGGTTGCACCCTACGCTGATTTGGAAGTGGTGGCGGGTACTCAACGCAAGGTCAACACCGGCGGAAGCATCCCGCGCACGCTTGGCTTGAAAAACAACGGCGTGTTGCCAGTGAACTACACGCCTGCCGCTCCAATGGTGGCGACCTATGCCCCATTTGCCGGAGAAACCACGGTTTGTCCAGGCTCGCTGCCCGCACCTTGGGCCACCTGCTCGCGATCAAGCAATGGCACGCTCACATTCCTCACCTCCGGCAGCGGCAATTTGGCTGTGGGTGCCTCCTCGCCGGTGATCAACTTCTCGACGACGGCGCCGAACACCACGGGCAGTTTTGCGCCTCTCTACTGCACTGGTGGCCAGGCTCAAGTGCAGCGTGGCAACGTGTTGGGCTCTGCTTACACGGCAAGCAGCACACAGCCGAGCGAGCGCACGAATCCTGCGACCAGTGGCTCGAACTACCCCACGGAATGGGCCAACGATTGCGCTGGAGGTGTCACCACCCAGGTGATCAGCCCAACCAGTGCCGCAGGCGACTTCTCCATCACGAAAACAGTGGCCACGCTTTCCGCGCCCACGGACGCCTGCAACGGTGCCACGCCCGGCTTCGGCACCACCGCCGTGCTGAATGCAGTGGCGAGCAACGACAACGGGCTTTGTTACAAAGTCATCATCAAGAACAACCCCGCGCCCAGCATCGTTGGCTCGACGCATGGCAACGCGCCCACATACTTCATCGAAGACGATCTGCCGATGTTCTTCGATCCAAATTCACCGGCCGAGCGGCTGCCTTCCCCTTACAGCATCGTGATTGAGCCCGCGGGCGGCACCTGCAACTTTGATACGAATGCCAAGAAGTACCGTTGTGATTTCACGAATCTCGCCCCAAACGCTGAGAAGGCGATTTACCTGAAGATTTTGCGCGGCATGCGCAGCGGCCTTCATACGAATACCGCAAGGGTGGACAGCATTGATCTCCTCGAGCCGGAAGACATCGGCCTTACCACCGTTTACCCCAACACGCAGCAGCGAACTGTTGAAGTCAAACCGGTGGTTGATCTGAAGGTTGATTCCAAAACGATCAATCCTAACCCGATCGCCGTGGGCAGTACCGGCAACTACGTCTTTACATTCCGCAACGACGGCCCCAATCCCAGCACCGGCGCCAGGATCACGGACATCATTGACACGACCAGGTGGGACGTTGCAGGCACGCCGAGCTCAACGCGCCCTGGCAGCACCTGCGCCTTCAACAACCAAGTTGCCAACGCAGTGGTTTGCGACCTGGACAACACTGAGTTCAGTCGCGGGCAGTCGTTTCAAGTCACGATTCCGATCCGTCCTAAGTTTCCCTACCCTCAGCCTGTGCCAGCCGGCGGATACAACGACGGAGCCGGGAGCCCTGGCTATCTCACCGTTGGTGGTTTGCTTGCAAATGTTTCTCAGGCGAACATGCCAGGCTTCCACAACACCGCAACGATTGCGGTGGGTGCTACCGCTTTCGCAGCGGGTGAGCGCGAGCGCGACCTGACGAACAACCAAACTCTGTTGGTGCACAAGGTTGCACCGCCAAATCTGAATCTGTCGGTGACGAAAGACGATTCGGGGGCCAACTTACTCGGTGACAACCTGGTTTGGACTTCTTCCCAAACCCGCACGATCACCTACCGGGTCACGGCGCGAAACAATGGTTCTTCTCGTGCCACGGATGTGAAGCTGCTCGATGAGCCGCAAACTGTGACGAACAACGGCACCACCTACGCGCTCGATTTCGTGCGCGCAGCCGTCCAGTCTGCCCCCCGCGGCACCGCGCCGCCCACCCCCTGCGCTTACGCCGGCGGTGTCGGCGGCAGTTTGACCTGTACCTTCGCCGTGGCTGCGGCCGACAACTTCCTCGAGCCGAACGAGAGTGCGGTGTTCACCGTGACCTTCGTTGCCAAGCGGATCGACGGATCGACCCAGCCTCCTCCGGTGAGCGCATTGACTTTCACCAATCGGGCAATCCTGGTGTCAGCAGAGGCCCCCAGAACAGGCCCTACCTACGACACCGATACCAGCGACAACACCACGAACGAGAACACGACCGTTTATCCGCCACCCAAGGTGCGCGGCACAGTTTTCTATGACGCCAATGGCAACGGCAGTCTTGACTCAGGGGAAACGGGATTGCTCAGGAGTGCAACTGTTGTAGTCACGTTGTGCAGAGCGAACGAGAACCCCTGTGCCACGGGCAACATTGAGGCCACTACAACGACCTCGGTGGGATCTGGCACCTACACCTTCCCGGAAGTTTTGCCGGGAAGCTACTGGATCGCCGAGGCGCAACCAGCGGACTACGGATCGAGCTCAACGAACACCCGCCCCATCACCGTCAACTTTTCTGATGTAAACAACCAAAACTTCGGCGAAACCCTAGGTCGAATCTCGGGGAGAGCCTACCGCGACGACAACGGAAACGGCGTGTACAACGCAGGCGACCTCGGGCTTGCGAGCATCAAAATCAGCCTTTGCGCAGATGTGAACTGTTCCACTGTGCTCGGCACCACGACTACCGGGCCGCTTGGCACCTACACATTTGCCGACCTCTTCCCTCCGGCGGGCAGCTACTTTGTTGTTCAGGATCAAGCCACGGTGGCAGCGAACTACCCAACGTTGATCAACGGCACGACGACGGCCGGCACCGTTGCAGGGCCGGTGGCTCCTTCTAACGGCACGGCCGACTCCGCCAACAACAAGATCGACGGTATTTCTTGGGTGCCTAATCCTGCGGTGGTGGCCGGCTTCGCCGCCAATGGCACCGGGTACAACTTTGGTGAGCTGCCCCAGGTGAACGTGGGCGGACGCGTTTTCGTGGATCGGAATACCGACGGTGTTTTCAATGGCGCGGACGGGGCGCTTTTGAACAATGCCACAACCACGATCACGCTTTGCCGAACAAGCAGCAATCCGTGCGTCGGTGGCGACATCGTGGGCACCACTGTCACCACGCCTGGTTCAGGGACGTACAGCTTTGCCAATGTCACACCCGGCAGTTACACGATGATCGAGGTGCAGCCGGCTGGCTATGGCTCGAGCACTTCGAATACGCGGACCGTCGTTGTCAATGCAGCGGACGTGACGGGGGTGGATTTTGCGGAGACTCTCGGTCGGCTGGCCGGTACGGTCTATGCCGACCTCAACGCCAATGGCGCGTTCAACGCAGGATCTGATGCGGGCTTGGCCAATGTGGTGATGCGTTTGTGTACGACTGTGAACTGCGACAGCGGTACGCAGGTCGCGACCAGTACGACCAGTGTGAGCGGTGCTTACAGCTTCGTGGACTTGTTGGCACCTCCGGC
>JAAFHN010000456.1 GCA_013298415.1 Comamonadaceae bacterium | reverse complement strand
CTTGGGCGCCACATTGAATTCCAAGGGGCTTAACAGCTGGGCCGGTGCGGCCTTGGTAGCGCTCACTGGTTTGGGGCTTTTTGAGTTCACCCGCCGCCAGTTCCGCCAAGAGTGGAGCGACATCCAGGAAGACATTGAGAAAGAAATCAAGCGCCGGGAGGCCCTGCTATGAGCACGCTTGCACTGAGCCTGAAGGATTTGCGCAAATCCTTCGGCAAAACCGAAATCATTCGCGGCGTGAATCTGGATGTGTACAGCGGTGAGCGCGTTGCCGTGATTGGCCCGAACGGTGCCGGCAAATCCACGCTGTTCAACCTGATTTCAGGCCGCTTTGCGCCGACAAGCGGCAGCGTTGAGCTCAATGGCCAGCGAATCGACGGCAAAAAGCCCTACGAAATCAACCGCATGGGATTGAGTCGCAGCTTTCAAATCACCAACATCTTTCCGAAGCTGAGCGTGTTCGAGAACCTGCGCTGCGGTGTGCTTTGGAGCCTGGGCTACAAGTACAGCTTTTGGAAGTTTTTGGCTGATCTGGACGATGCCAACGACCGAGCCGAGGAACTGCTTGAGATGATCAAGCTCGATAAAAAGCGCGACACGCTGGCGATGAACCTCACCTACGCCGAGCAGCGTGCGCTGGAGATCGGCGTGACGATTGCAGGCGGCTCCAACGTGATCTTGTTGGATGAACCAACGGCTGGCATGAGCAAATCGGAGACCACGCGCTTCGTGCACCTGATCAAAGACGTGACCCAGGGCAAAACGCTGCTCACGGTCGAGCACGACATGGGCGTGGTGTTTGGGCTGGCCGACAAGATCGCGGTGGTGGTGTACGGCGAAGTGATCGCGTACGACGAGCCGGAAGCCGTGCGGGCGAACGCCAAGGTGCAAGAAGCCTACTTGGGCTCGCATGTGGCAGATGCGCAAGGCGCACAAGCCGTTGCTCATTGAAAGGAATTGCGATGAGCAACATCATGCTGAACGTGGAAAACCTCCACGCCTACTACGGCAAAAGCCATGTGCTGCACGGCGTGCAGTTCCAAGTGAACGCAGGCGAAATCGTGGCCTTGCTGGGTCGCAATGGCTCCGGCCGCAGCACCACCGCCAAAGCGATCATGGGCCTCGTGGAATGCACTGGCAAGGTGGATTTCAAAGGCCAAGCCATCCAAGGCAAACCCGCCTACGAAGTGGCGCACACTGGCATCGGCTACGTGCCTGAGAACCGCGACATTTTCCCTACGCTCACCGTGCATCAAAACCTGATGCTCGGCCAAAAGCGCGGCGCGAAAAATCCGCGATGGAGTTTTGACGACATGTACGGCATGTTCCCGCGCCTAAAAGAGCGCCAGCACACAGAAGCTGGCGTGATGAGCGGCGGCGAGCAGCAGATGCTCACGCTGTGTCGCACGCTCATGGGCGACCCGGATCTCATCATCATCGACGAGCCCACAGAAGGCCTGGCCCCCAAGATCGTGGAGCTGGTTGCGCAGTACCTGCAAGAGCTGAAGAAGCGTGGTGTGTCAGTGCTTTTGATCGAGCAAAAACTCACGATTGCCATGGCGATCTCAGACCGCACACTCGTGATGGGCCACGGCAGCATCGTGTTCGATGGCACACCCGAGGCGCTCAAAGCCGACAGCTACATCCGCAAGGAGTGGTTGGAGGTTTGAGCCCAGGCCCGGGCGCCCTGAGTGGAGAAACCAAAAAGCAACCATAATGGTGGCCAACCCAGCTGGAGCCACCCATGCCCGCCACCATCACGCTCAAAGCCATCCCGGATGACATCTACACCCGACTGAAAGCGTCGGCTGAAGCGAACCGGCGCAGTTTGAACAGCGAAATCCTTGTTTGTCTGGAATCCCGCTTGATGCCAGCGAGATTGCCCGCTGCGGACCAGTTGGCCGCGATCCGGGCACTGCGCGATCGCTTGCCAGCGGCTAAGTTCCAGCACGAAGACATTGATGTATTGAAGCGCGGCGGCCGCGCATGATCGTTGTTGATTCAAACGTATTGGCCTACCTGCTGATCCCAGGGAAGTTCACCTCCGCGGCGGAGCAAGCCTTGCTCGCTGATCAGCAGTGGGGAGCGCCACGCCTGTGGCGAAGTGAGCTGCGCAATATTCTGTGTACTTACTTGCGCGGCGGTCACCTCGATGCCCAGGCCGCGCAAGCCCTCTTTGCACAAGCAGAAGCCATCATCGGCCAAAACGAGTTTGAAGTAAGCACTGCTGAGGTGCTGCGCCTATCTGTGGCCAGCGGCTGCTCCGGCTACGACTGCGAATTCATTGCACTCGCGAAAGGGTTGGGGGTTCGCTGTCTCACCGCCGATGCCAAACTCGCAGCGGCATTTCCTGAGTCGACCCAGCTGCTTGTGGCGTTGCAGCACTGAAACCCAGTCCTGGCTCGGGCTCGGCATCCAGGAACCTGGAGCGGCTCCTCCAATTCCGCCGGGGGTTTACTCGCAGCGCAGACACCGCTGCGACAAAAGCGCTTGGTTTTGACGGGTTTTGGGCGAGTGCGGCCGAGCAATGGTCGCATACCCTGCCTACAATGCAAAAAAAGCACGGTCGTTCGTTTCTGCGTTGCATTGACGCGTGATCGTTTCGGAATTTCATTTCTCAGAGGACTTCATGAGCGCTGACTACACAGTTCACGGCGATGTGGCCGTGATCACGATGAACAACCCGCCGGTCAACGGCTTGGGTTACGCCACCCGCGCGGGCATCACCGACGGGCTGGCCAAGGCGAATGCCGATGCTGCGGTCAAGGCCATCATCATCACTGGCGCCGGCAAAGCCTTCTCGGGCGGCGCCGACATCAAAGAGTTCGGCACCGACAAAGCCTTGCAAGAGCCCAATTTGCTCAGCGTGATCAAGGCCGTCGAGAACTCCGGCAAACCAGTTGTTGCCGCGATTCACACCGTCTGCATGGGCGGCGGCTTGGAGCTGGCGCTTGGCTGCCACTACCGCATTGCCGCACCAGGCACCAGCGTGGCCCTGCCCGAAGTGAAGCTGGGCCTGATCC
>JAAFHN010000361.1 GCA_013298415.1 Comamonadaceae bacterium | reverse complement strand
TGGGCTGTCGCAACAGTGCATGCAAGCGCCTCATGGGCATAGCCGATAGCCCACGCCGCGCAAGGTGCTGATGCGTTCGGTCCCAATTTTTTTGCGCAAATTGAACACATGCACCTCCAAGGCTCCGAAGTCGAGCGGCTCACCCAATGGCACCAAGCGCCGAGCAAGCACATCTTTCGGAACCACACTGCCCGCGCTGCGCGCCAGCACTTCCAACAGATCAAACTCTCTGGGAGAAAGCGCGACCAAGGCCCCTTGCACGCGCACCACGTGCCCACGCGCTTGCAGCTCCAAATCACCGAACACCCAAGCGTCACTGGCTTGGCTCGCACTTCGCCGCAACACGGCATGCAAGCGCGCGATCAGCTCTTCGGCGGCAAAGGGCTTCACGATGTAGTCGTCAGCACCGCCATCCAAGCCCTGCAATCGATCCTGCAAGCCGCCGCGCGCTGTGAGCATGAGCGTAGGAAGAGCGATGCCCGCGCGCCGCCAGCCTCGCAACACGTCCAGGCCGCTGCCATCGGGCAAGGCCACATCGAGCAGCGCCGCATCAAAGCTTGCGTGTTCGGGCGAAGGTTTGGCGCGCAGCTGAGGCAAATCTGCCACGCGCCGAAACCAAGCGCTGCTGATGCCATCGGCCTTCAGCGCGGTTTGCAAGCCCGCGCCAACGCCCAAGTCGTCTTCCAAGATCAAGATGTGCACGGCAACCTCATGGTGGCCCGCAGCTTACATCCGCAGGCAGGCGGCAAGCGAAATCGCCACCTGCGCCTTAAGCGGGCACAAAGCTGGGCTTTTTAGCATTAGCCGCATGACTTACCCTCACCTCGCCAATATCCTCGTTCACGTGCTCGCAGGCCTCGCCGGCATGGCGCTCGGCGCGCTGATCCTTTTCCAGCCCAAAGGCAGCGCGAAACACAAGCGGCTTGGCCATTGGTTTTTGCTCGCAGTCGCAGTGGTGTGCGCTTCGGCTGCGCTTGGCTCCTGGCTCTTTCGCTTCATCCCCCTTTTTGCCACGCTCACGGTGCTTGTGAGCTACGTGAGCATCACGGGCTGGCGCAATATCAAGCGCATGTCGCTTGGGCCAAACCGAGCGGATGCGCTGATTTTGCTGGCGGCGGTCGTTTGCGTGCTCGCCATCGCCCCAGCTTTGCTGGAAGCGGCACGCAGCGCTCCCCGCACTTCCAGCGTGCTCGTTTCGTCGCTCGCGGCACTTGGCTTTGTGCTGGCCTACGACTTCGCCAAGTTCTTCTTTCCCAAGCGCTGGCATGCGCACCTGTGGCGTTATGAGCACATTTACCGCATGTGTTCAGCGCTCTTTGGCATGGTGTCTGCCGCTTTAGGCAACCTGCTGCAAACCTTGGCTGGGCAATTGCTGCCAATTCCGCTTGGGTTTGCCGTGATCGGCTACTACTTTTTTCTTGAAACCCGGCGAGCGAACGCCCAAGCAAGCATTCCTCAATGAAGCGCACCAAACCCCTATGAAAGCCTACCTCTTCACGATGATTGCCGCTGCCGCAAGCTTTGCGCTCGCTGCCCACACCCATGCAGCCGACTTGAGCATCGAAGTCTCAAACGTACAAAGCACCCAAGGCAGCATCTGGGTGCGCGTGTTTGCGCAAGCCGACGATTTTCTGAAGCAAAGCGTGCAGCGCGTGCGTGCTCAGCCGCTGCTGGGCACAACCACCGTCCTCGTCAAAGGCCTGGAGCCGGGCGTATACGCCTTCGCCCTGCACCACGACATCAACGACAACGGCAAACTCGATACAGGACTCTTTGGCATGCCTTCTGAGCCCTATGGCTTCAGCAACAACGCCAAAGGCAGCATGGGGCCGCCAAAGTTTGAGCAAGCCAAATTCAGCCTACCCGCCACTGGCACAGGCGTGAAAGCCCAGCTGCGCTGACGCAAAATCGGGCTTTCAGCGCACCTCCAAGCCTGTGACCTCTCCTTCCGCCCCAGGCACTCCAGTCTCCGGCCCTGTCCGCGTTCTGAGCCTCATCCCACCGATGACGCAGCTGAACACGCCCTACCCGTCCACGGCCTACCTGACGGGGTTTCTGCGCTCGCGTGGCCTTGCCGGATTTCAGGCCGACATTGCGCTGGCCACCGTCTTGGATCTCTTTACCCGCAATGGCATCGACGACATCCGAACCGCTTGCCTTGCACAGCCGGAAGCGGAGCGCTCAGCAAGCGTGAACGTTTTTCTCGATCACTTCGCCGCCTACCGCGCAACCATCGAACCCACCATCGCCCACCTGCAAGGCCGAGACAGCACGCTGGCGCACCGCATTGCAGCGCGCAACATCTTGCCCGAAGGCCCGAGGTTTGCGGCGCTCACGGCCTCAGGCAGCGCCGACGAGACGCTCGCCTGGGCTTTTGGCGCATTGGGCGTGGCCGACCGCGCCCGCCACATCGCAACGCTGTACCTCAACGACTTGGCCGACGTGATTCGCGACGCGATTGACGAGCGGTTTGCCTTTGTGCGCTACGGCGAATCGCTGGCCAGCAGCCAACCCACGTTTGAGCCGCTCGCAGAAGCGCTCGCAGCAAAGCCCAACCTGATCGATCAGACCATCCAGCGCCTCACCCTGGAAGCCGTGGCCGAGCACCAGCCCAGCCTTGTGCTGCTCAGCGTGCCCTTCCCCGGCGCGATGTATGCCTCACTGCGCATGGGTCAATGCATCAAAGCCGCCCATCCGCAAATCAAGATCGCGCTCGGCGGCGGCTATGTGAACACTGAGCTGCGCGAGCTGAAAGAGCCGCGCGTGTTTGACTTTGTGGACTTCATCACGCTTGACAGCGGCGAAGCCCCGCTCATCGCGCTGATCGAGCATTTGGAAGGCAAACGCAGCGCGTCGCGCCTCGTGCGCACCTTCACGCGGGCGGACGGTGCCGTCAAGCTCGCACAGTGGCCCGACCCCGATGTGCCCTTCAACGACGTGGGCACGCCCACTTGGGATGGCCTGCCGCTCAAAAGCTATTTGAGCCTCTTGGACACGCTCAACCCCATGAATCGCCTGTGGAGCGATGGCCGCTGGAACAAAGCCACCGTCGCCCACGGCTGCTACTGGAAAAAGTGCAGCTTTTGCGACGTGAGCCTGGACTACATCAGCCGCTTTGAAGCCGCGAATGCTTCCACGCTGGCCGACCGCATCGAGGCCATCGTGGAAGAAACCGGGCAAACCGGCTTTCACTTTGTCGACGAAGCCGCCCCGCCCAAAGCCCTGCGCGCGCTGGCTGAGGAGCTGATCCGCCGAGACCTTCGCATCTCGTGGTGGGGCAACATCCGCTTCGAGAAAACCTTCACCCCCGAGCTCTCCAAACTGCTTGCAGCCAGCGGCTGCATCGCCATGAGCGGCGGGCTTGAGGTAGCCAGCGACCGATTGCTTCAACTCATGCAAAAAGGCGTGAGCGTGGCCCAAGTGGCGCGCGTCACCCACGGGTTTTCTGATGCAGGCATCTTGGTGCACGCCTACTTGATGTACGGCTTTCCCACGCAAACCGTGCAAGACACGGTAGACGCACTCGAATACGTGCGTCAACTCTTCGAGGCAGGCTGCATCCACAGCGGCTTTTTCCACCGCTTTGCCGCCACGGTTCACGCACCCGTGGGCAAAAGCCCAGAAGCCTTTGGCATCCAGCTCATTCCGTTGCCAGAGTCAAACCACCCACAGTTCGCCAAAAACGACATCGGCTTCATCGACCCCGTAGGTGCCGACCACGACACCCTAGGCCTG
>JAAFHN010000340.1 GCA_013298415.1 Comamonadaceae bacterium | reverse complement strand
GGTTTACACCAAAAAATGGTTTAGACCGAGAGGAATGTTAGCACTCAGAAGTTCCGAGTGCTAAGAAATCATACGGGTTTTCCATTAATTTTGCTGATCGGGCCGATGCGGCAAAAGCAATCGGGGCGCTGCCAATGCGCAACACCGATGCGAGGCCGAATTGCGCTGGCCGCCACAAGCTTGTACCGTGTCTGTATGCAGTTTGTAGATCCAGCGCTTGGCCTGCCAGAAGTAATTCTTTGGACTTTACTTTTGGGGGCTTATGTCCCTCTCGGGATGGCGGTGCTCTTCGAGTTTGCCTACAGCCGGGCACGCTGGGCTGCCGAAGTGCTGCTCTACCTCATCACTTCAGCTGCGTATGTTTTCACACTTTCGGGCTTTGGCGCTGCGCTCGTCACCACCTTCACGCTCTCGTCAACCAACACTGAACTCTGGTTCTCGCTCGCGCCTGGCGTAAGCACGTCTTTGTCGGTGGCGGCGGGTACTTTGGGCGTGCGCAATTGGCTGGGCACCAAAAAGCGGGATCGGGCGGCCGACCTGATTTTGCTCAGCTGCGGCTGGGCCAGCATCCTGTGCTGCGTGTTGGTGCTGGTGTTTGAGCCGATGACGCCGCAGCACCACGCCTTGAGCTCGGTGCACCTGACCACCTTCGCCAGCTGGGTGACGCCGATGGCGCTTGGCGTGGGGCTCCTTGGGTTCGTAGTGACCACCCTGATGGCGGCGCGCGCCGCCTTGCACGGCGATGCCCGCGCCTGGGAGATGGCTGCGTCTGGTGCGCTGTGCGGGCCGCTGAATCTTGCCTTGGCGCTGCGCGAACTTTTCGAAACCGAGATTGCGCTGGCCTACTGGCTTTGCTCGGCCGTGCTTTTCGTGGTGGGCATGATGATTTTGCTGCGCACCGCCTGGCGCAGAGGCCGAGCCCATGTGCATGTGGCCCGCTTGCTGGACGAGCGCAGTGGCCGCGACCCGATCACGCGGCTGCCGATGGGCGCTGCGATGGTGAAGGCGATGGACAGCGTTTTTGGCGCCAGCTTGCGACTGAAGCACCGGCCCGTGCTGGTGGTGGTGCGGGTGTTCAACGCGGATGAGATCGTGAAAGACTGCGGCGAAAACGGGCTCAACCAGGTGCTCTTGGCCACTTTGGCCCGC
This sequence comes from Comamonadaceae bacterium, assembly GCA_013298415.1. Lineage (GTDB taxonomy): Bacteria > Pseudomonadota > Gammaproteobacteria > Burkholderiales > Burkholderiaceae_C > JAAFHN01. The sequence continues at coordinate 2,755 of JAAFHN010000340.1, read as the reverse complement.
ATCCGCAAAGTCACCGCCCCGGCTGATTTGATCGGCCGCTACTACGGCGCTTGCTTTGTGGTGCAAATCTCGAGCAAGGTCTCCTCGCAATACTTGCGCGGCTTTGGCTTGCGGCTCGCTGCCTCCACCCGCCGGCCCGTGGTGCCGCGCCTGCCACCCTCGGGATTTGAAGACGACGAGCCGATTGAAACTGACGTGGGTGTGGGCATTTGCTGGTGCGACGAACTGGACGATTTGACCGTTGCCCTGCACGAAGCGGAATTGGCGGCAGAAGCAGCGCGCGGCATGCGCTCTCGAGCCGCGGTGAAGTTGAGACCGGACGAAGAACCCCTGGCTGTGGAAAAAGCGCTGGGCCAGGCTCAGTTGCGTCCAGGTTTCATGGACAGCGCCACCAACAAGCTGCGTAGCGTGCCTGGGCGGCTGTTTTCCAGCTCCGCCACGTCACAAGCCATCACCAAGGCGGTGCGCAAAGTCGTCCGCAAATCCGCCATCGGCGTGGCCAGGCCGCTGCGTGGCACCAAGATGAGATCGCGCAATGCCAAGCGCGGGCTCGGCCGCGACCGAGCTGGCGAGCCCACTCGGGCCTGGTAGGCTGGGGCTTCACAAGCTCCGTTGACCCCACCGTCTCTGCGCGTGAATCGCTATGTTTTACGTAGCACCTTCAATTGATTTCATCTGGACAAACAGCTGATTTTTGTAAAAATTCGGCTGTCAACGCATCTCAACCGCCCACATGGCCCTCAATTTCATCGCCAACCAATCCTGCAACGCTGCCTCCGGCCAAACATTGGCCGTGCTCGACCCGTCTTACGGAGAAGCGTTTGACACCATCCCCCGCAGCGCTGCCACCGATTTAGACGCCGCCGTGCAAGCCGCTCGCAGCGCCGCAACCAGCACCTGGGGCAAGCTGACGGCGGCAGAGCGGGGCCGTTTGCTGCACAAGCTGTCAGTTGCCATCACCGCAAACGGCGAGGAGCTTTGGGCGCTCGAACAACGCGATTGCGGCAAACCCACGGCGCAAGCGAAGGCTGACGTGGTGGCACTCGCCCGTTACTTCGAGTTTTATGCCGGATCAGCCGACAAGCTGCACGGGCAAACCATCCCGTACTTGGACGGCTACAGCGTGCTCACCTGGCGCGAGCCCCACGGCGTGACTGGCCACGTGATCCCCTGGAACTACCCGATGCAAATTTTTGGCCGCAGCGTGGGCGCATCGCTCGCAGCGGGCAATGCCTGCGTGGTCAAACCCAGCGAAGACGCTTGCCTGAGCCTGATCCGGGTGGCGCAAATCGCGGCTGAAGTGGGCTTTCCAGCAGGCGCGATCAACATCGTTTGCGGCCTGGGGCACGAGGTCGGCGCGGATTTGGCCAAACACCCCGGCATCGATCACATCAGCTTTACCGGCAGCCCGCACGTGGGCACATTGATCGCACAGATGGCTGCCGAGCGGCACTGCCCCGTGACTTTGGAGCTGGGCGGCAAGAGCCCGCAGATCGTGTTTGCCGATGCTGACCTGGATGCAGCGCTCCCTTTTCTGGTGAACGCCATCATCCAAAACAGCGGCCAAACCTGCTCGGCGGGCTCGCGGGTGCTGATCGAGCGCAGCATCTACGAGCCGCTTTTGGCGCGCTTGGCAACAGCTTTTGAGCGGCTGCGGGTGGGCCCTGCGGCCATGAACCTTGATCTCGGCCCACTGATTCGCCAAACCCAGCAACAACGCGTGTGGGATTTCTTGAGCGACGCGCAGGTGGCAGGCATCCCGATGGTGGCCCAAGGCGTGGTGGTCGACGACGCGCCCGAATCGGGCTTTTACCAAGCGCCCACACTGCTGCGCGACGTGCCGGTGAACCACCGCATCGCGCAAGAGGAAGTGTTTGGCCCCGTGCTCTGCGCCCTGCCCTTTGCCGATGAAGACGATGCCGTGACGCTTGCCAATGCCACAAAATTCGGCCTGGTTGCAGGCATCTGGACGCGCGACGGAGCCCGCCAGCTCCGCATGGCCAAGCGTGTGCAGGCGGGCCAGGTGTTCATCAACAACTACGGCGCAGGCGGCGGCGTAGAACTCCCCTTCGGCGGCTACAAATCGAGTGGCCACGGCAGAGAAAAAGGCTTCGAAGCGCTCTACGGATTCACCACCTTGAAGACGGTGGCGATACGGCACGGGTGAGGGGGTTGAGGGTCAAGTAACGCGAAAAACACGGAAAGACAGCCGGAAATTGGTTTTCCGCGCGGGCCGAATCTACTTTCTCCGTTAAATTGGCGCTCTGTCCAGGTATTTATTATATTTGCTGCTACATAAAACGAAGCAGCCTTCGAGCGCCAAAGCCTGATTTTTGATGGCTGTTTTTTGCGTTTTTCGCGTGTTTTCCGCGCTTTTCGCGTTACTTCGGCTCCCTACAACCGGGCCGCGACCCGCTTTTGGAACTCGCCTGAGACCAGCAGTTTGTAGAAATTCTCACCGGGGCAGCTCGTGCCTGCGCTCACATCGCGGTGGCTGGCGAGCAGCTTGGGATCCATCTTGAATTGGCGGATGAGCTGGGCACTCAGGCGCACGGCCGTTTCAACTTGCGCGGGCGTAGGCTCTACTTCCTCAAAATTACCGAGGAGCATCACGAGCGCGTGGCCTGATGTGTCGTAGCCAGTGTTGGTGTCGCCTGCCAGCATCACATCGCGGGCTTCAAACACCTTGCCATCCAGGTCAATCACGTAGTGGTAGGGAATGTCGGCCCAGGGCCGCACCTCGCGTGACCAGTTT
>JAAFHN010000189.1 GCA_013298415.1 Comamonadaceae bacterium | reverse complement strand
CTCCTGGGAATGCACCCGGGATTGTCACACCACCAATGCAGACTGGCTGAGCCGCTAAGCCGGGAGGCTGCGGCTTAGATCGCCAGAGCGGCTCGACTCAGCGTCTGTGCAATCGCCACAGGGCCACTGCCCAAAGCATGAGCAGCAGGGCCAAAGGCCAATCGACTGCGCCGCCGCCGGTTTGAGCGGGCGGATTGGCTGACGCAGGTGATGGGTTGAGCGCCGCCACTGCCGCGCCAGCCACGCTAAGGGTGGTGAGCGCCCCACCTGTTGGCGCTAGCGCGGAAACCGTCGCGGTACGTTCGCCCGGGGCCGTGGGCGCAAAGGCGAGCCACAGGTCGCAGGCTTGGCCAGATGCGATGCGTTGGCCCGCTGCGCAGGCGTTTGCAAGCGGGTCCGCCCCCGCAGGCGCAGCAGCGAGCGAGAACTCAGCGCTGCTCGCGCTCAATCCCGCAAAAGTCTGCGTGACTGCCGTGGGGTTGCTCAGGCGCGCCACGAGCCAAGCGCGGCGCTCGCCCACTGTGGTGCTGCCATCCACGCGCGTTTGCTGGGCATCGGCCAGCAATTGCGCTTCAAACACGCGAGAAAGCGCAACGCGATGCTCGATGGTGCTTGCAGAGTGCCAAAGCACCAGCTCGCCTATGCCCACCGCGCTGGCCAGGCTCGCCATCGGCTCCAGCCAAATTTGGCAACTTTGCCCGGCTTTGAGCGCGCGGCCTTCGCAGGCATCTGGCCCCGAAGCGAGCCGAAACGCGCCAGAGACACTGGCTTGGCGCAACTGCAATTCGCCGCCACAGGCATTGGTGAAGGTGATGGCCTGCGCGGCCATTTGCTTGAACTGCAAGGCGTTGGCAGAGAGCACGGCAGCGGCAGGAGCGGCACCGCTTGCGATCGCATTGATTTGCAGCGTAGACGTGCCCATGGGCCCATCGTGCGCAATGCGAAGCGCAGCACTTTGCGGCACTTCGCAGACTGGCGCAAATCGCACGGTGAGCTCGCAGCGCTGGCCCGGCGCGAGTGCGCGGCCTGGCGTGCAGGCGTTTTGCACGATCTCGAGCGTGCCATCACCTTGGCGCCGCGTTTGTCCCAAAGTGAGCGGCAACTCGCCTAGGTTTTCAAGCACAAGCGCGCGGGTGCTTTGCCCGCCAATGCTGGCGGTGAAGGTGCCACTGGCGATTGAGCTGAGGCGCGGGTAAGCGGAGCTGACAACAGGGTTGCGGATGTAGGTGGCGAGTTGGCGAATCTCAGTCGTGTCGAGTCGGCCCTGAAACTGCCCCATGCCACCAAACGGGTACACGGCCAGCACATTGCCACCGCAGCCGCCTTGGATGGCGCAGCGGATGTGGTCTTGCTGGTCAGAAAGCGTGAAGCCCCGCACTTGGTTCACTGGGTTGGCGTGGCATTGCACGCAGGCTTGCAAGCTGCCGCGCAAAAGCGGCGTGTCGCGATAAAGCATGCGGCCAGCGGCGGCGTCGGCAGCGATGGTGGGGGTGGTGGGGGTAGTGGCGGTGTTGCTGCCTTGGCCCCAAGCCACAGAGGCCATGAAAACGCAGGTGCTGAGCAACAAAAACGCCAGCGAACGAAGCGCCATGCGGGCGAGTGTTGCGTTGGCAGCGGTAGAGGTGAGGGTTGAGACCAAAGACATGGCAGCCAGCAGCGGCGCAAGAGTGGCCGCGCAGGCGCGAGTGTCCGCCTCCAATGTGTCAAAACCAAGTCAAGGCAAGCCGCCTGGGCTGCACCCAATTGACGCGTCCGGCGTTAAAAGTCAGCAACGTCGCCAGGGGTTTTTTTTCTGCACCCGCGAATTGATTGCTCGCTTCGGTACATCCACATCGAAACAATCAACGCGGCGCGTTCATTTCTCTCAGGTGAACTTGCGGCCATCGCTGGGCGCATCACCTGTCGCCTGCGGCGACGGCACGATCGCTCGATCCTCCCGCGCCCGCGCCCGATCCCGTGCCAGGTAAACCTGAGCCCACCATTGCCGAAACTCCGCATTGAGCGTGGAGTTCTGCGATTGCGCCGCCTTGCGCGCGGCTTCGATCAGGTGCGTGGGAGCGTTGAAGGTGATGTTTTGCATGAATATCCAGCGACAAATTGCAGCGGTCACAAGGACAAAAAATCAGGGCGAACTGCTTGCTCAACCGAACGCTCAGCGGCCTGCAGCCAGCTCCGGAAACAGCACCTCGTTGAAGCCAAACTGGGTCATGTCGGTCATGCGCGTGGGGTAGAGGCGGCCGATCAGGTGGTCGCATTCGTGTTGCACCACGCGGGCGTGAAAGCCGTCTACGCTGCGGTCGATGGCCTGGCCGTGCTCGTCCAGGCCCTGGTAGCGGATGCGGACGAACCGGGGCACTTGGCCGCGCAAGCCGGGTACAGACAGGCAGCCCTCCCAGCCAGCTTCCAGATCATCAGCAAGCGGCGTGATGATGGGATTCACAAGCACCGTGGTCGGGATGATCGGGGCATCGGGGTAGCGCGGGTTGATCTGCCCGCTGCCAAAAATCACGACTTGCCAGTCTTCACCAATCTGCGGTGCAGCAAGCCCCGCGCCACTGGCCGCCGCCATCGTGTCGCGCAGATCTTGCAACAGCTCGGCAAACCAAGGCGTGGCCATGCGATGCGGCGGCACAGCCTGAGCCACGCGCAACAAACGCTCATCACCCATCTTCAAAATCGTTCGAACGCTCATTGTGGTCTCCGGTGTGGGCTCAGGGATCCGTGTTGAACGCAAAGTTCGCGAAATGTACGCAAAGGGCGCGAAATCAATCCCAAAAGAGCACTTCAAAATTTGGCTGTTTACTCTGCGTCTTTTGCGATTCTTTTGCGATTCTTTTGCGCCCTTTGCGTTCGGCTGCAACTGGCCCCTACGTCATTTGAACTTCAGCGTCGTTCTCAGCGGGCAGTGGTCAGAGGCCGCTTCTTTGTGCTGGCCGAAGGTGGCCATGTCGACTTCTTCTACTTGGGGCACGAAGACGAGCGCGTTGCGCAGACCGGCTGAGACGGTGATGTGGTCCAGCCCATCGTTCCTCGCACAGCGCTCGCCATCGCGCTGGGCGTAGCGGCGCAGCAAGGTGTAGTTGGTGGTGCCTGGGCCGGTGTTGGGGTCGTCGTTGATCTCAGGCCACATCAGGCAAACCGTATCCGCTGGCGTGGCGATGCCTGGTGGGTTATTGCTGCGCTCTTCGCGCTTCAAGGGCAAGCCGCAGCGCACGGCTGGATTGCCGGGCACAGCGCGCGCGTGGCCTGCGCGGAAGTTCATTTCCATGTCCAGCTTGCGGTTGAAGTCACCCAGCACCACCGCCTGGCCGCCGTTGGCAGCGAGGGATTTCATCAAGCCCTCCAACACCGGCACTTGGCGGCGCAGGGTTTTGCAGGCGGGCCGGTCGCTGTCCAAATAGTCGCCTTGGTAGGTGTAGAAGCCGTCACCCGCAGGGCTTGCGCAGCCGCTTTTCAGGTGCAGGTTCACAAAGTGCATGGGCTTGCCCGCCACTTGCAGCGTGGCCACCAAAGCGGGGCGCACCTTGCGCACGGTGCCTTGTGAATCCGGCTCGTCGTCCACGGCGATGTTCATGTCAGTCTTGCACGCGCCTTGGATGTTGGCCCGCCATGCAAATACGAGTTTTTGCGCCTGGGGGCTTGCCACCTCCGATTCGCAAAACTGGTACTGATTCGCCAAATTGCCCAGCGCTTCGCGGGCAGCTGCTACGCCTGATATCTCTTGCAGGGCAAACACGTCTGCGTCCACCCGGCGGAGCGTGGCCAGCATCGCGCGCTGGCGGGCCGCAAAGAAGGCCGCAGTGGGCACTTGCAGCGGCGCGGTCGTTGCCGTGGCGCGCGAGCTGAGCCCAGAGTCGTACACCGCAAAGGCATTACAAGGCGCAAGCCCCGGCGTGGTGGGCTCGCACACCGGCTGCCCGTTCACGCGCGGCCAAGAATCGGCATAGCGGGTGTCGCACCACTGGCGAGTGGGCTGAGCGCACTGCTCCAGCACCTGAGCATTCTGCGCCTGGCTCATCCACCAGCCCATGTTGAAACTCGCAACCGTGAGAGCCGATTGCGCGCTGGCGGTGCTGATGAGGCCGACGGTGGCAACTGCGGCGGCCATGGCGATTAATATTTTTTTCATAGCGATGAATATCGTGAATACAAGGACAGTGGGGCAAAAAGACTTGGAAACCGCGATCGGGCGATGTTTCAGGCGCCTGCAACATGCTCCAACGATACAGCAGCGCGATGAAGCTGCAGCGAGGCGCTTGCACCCCGCAGTTGCCAAACGACTTTGGCCAGCAAACCGCTGTGTAGGCCGCAGCGCACCGGCGATCAACAAGCCTACAACTGCCTGCTGTCCGAGACACTCTGCCGTTTCGCGTGCCGCCAAAGTGACGCACAGACCAGCGAGCTCAATGCAAAAATGAGTCCGCTTCTTTTCGATTCTGGCTCGACCTAGACCATGTTCACCACGCAATTTCTGATCACGTCTCTCATCGTTTGCCTCATTCCCGGCACCGGTGTGGTTTTCACAGTCTCGACTGGCATCGCGCAGGGGCGGCGTGCGAGCTTTTTTGCATCGCTGGGCTGCACGCTCGGCATCGTGCCGCACCTCTTGGCCACGATTCTTGGCCTGGCTGCCGTGATGCACACGAGCGCGCTCGCCTTTCAGCTGCTCAAATACGCAGGTGTGGCCTATCTGCTTTATCTGGCTGTGGCAACTTGGCGGGATCGCTCGGCGTTTGCTATCCAAAGCTTGGATCGCCAAAGCAAGGCCCTGCACCTGGTCGTCAAGGCCTTCTTGCTCAACATCCTGAATCCCAAGCTCACCATCTTCTTTCTGGCCTTTTTGCCGCAGTTCGTGGAGCCCCATGCCAGCTCGCCCTTACTGCAGATGCTCGGGCTGTCGGCGGTGTTCATGGCCATGACGTTTGCTGTGTTCATCGCCTATGGCTTTTTGGCCCACGCATTCCGCACCGCGGTCATCGAGTCACCCCGCGTGCAGGCTTGGCTGCGCCGTGGTTTTGCGGCGGCGTTCGCGGGGCTTGGGCTGCAATTGGCCGCGTCTGAGCGCTGATTGCCGACGCGGCTGCCAAGCCCATCATTGTTTTCTCTGAAGGACCCGCCCTTGAACTCACGCCTCAGCTACGAATTTACCGACGGCATCGCCACCATCACGCTCGACGACGGCAAAGCCAACGCCATGAGCATCGGCATGCTCACCGAGTTGGATGCTTCACTCTCAAGGGCTGAGGCCGACAAAGCCGTTGTGGTCATCCAAGGCCGACCAGGTATGTTCTCAGGGGGCTTCGACTTGACCGTGTTCAAGCGCGATCAAAACGAACTCTTCCAAATGCTGAAAGCGGGCGCGGCGATCACCGAGCGCTTGCTCACCTTCCCCCACCCAGTGGTGGCCGTGTGCACGGGCCACTCCATCGCCATGGGCGCCTTTTTGCTGCTCAGCACCGACTACAGAATAGGCACGAGCGCCCAGTCAAAAATTCAAGTGAACGAAGTGCAAATCGGCATGACCCTGCCCTACTTCACCATCGAGGTGTGCCGCCAGCGCCTTGCCCCCGCCCACTTCAGCCTCGCAACCGTCACCGCTCACCCGTATGACCAGCAAAGCGCAGTGGCCGCAGGCTTTCTGGATGAGCTGACCACGCCTGACTTGCTAGCTGCTGTATTGAAAGTACGAAGCGAGCACCTGCGCAAGTTGGACATGGCTGCCTTTCGTGCCAGCAAGCTGCGCGTGCGCGAAGCTGCAAACACAGCCTTAAGGGCCGCCATCGCGCGAGACATTGAGGATTGGTCAAAGCGCTTCGCAACTGCGGCTTGACCAGCCCCAAGGCGTTGCGAATGACGCTCCGGCGTCTCGCTGAATGTGTTTTCAGGTGATTCACAATTCATAGCAA
>JAAFHN010000427.1 GCA_013298415.1 Comamonadaceae bacterium | reverse complement strand
GCAATTTTGAAGACACGATCTTCAAAACCAATTTGGAAGCCGCAGGCGCCATCGCCCGCCAACTGCGCTTGCGCAACTTGGGCGGCATCGTGATTTGCGATTTCATCGACATGCAGCGCGCAGACCACCGCGATGCCGTGCTCTCAGAGTTTCGCAAGCAGCTTGCACGAGATCGCGTGAAAACCTCCGTGAGCGGCTTTTCAGCGCTCGGCTTGGTGGAGCTGACACGCAAGCGCACCCGCGATTCGCTGGCGCATCAGCTTTGCGAACCATGCCCAGCCTGCGCAGGCCGTGGCGAAGTGAAAACCGCGCGCACAGTGGCTTATGACATCCTGCGAGAAATCTTGCGCGAAGCCAGGCAATTCAACCCGCGCGAGTTTCGCGTGGTGGCTGCGCCTAAGGTGGTGGAAACGCTTCTGGATGAAGAAAACCACCACTTGGCTGGCCTCTCCGACTTCATTGGCAAGCCCATCAGCCTGCAAGCCGAGAGCAGCATGACGCAGGAACAGTACGACATCGTGTTGCTATGACTGCGCCCGCCCGTCCGATCCCGATCGCCCGAAGCGCTTTCAAGCACTTTGAGCCCATCCAAACCCGATGGGCCGACAACGACATCTACGGCCATGTGAACAACGTCGCCTACTACGCCTGGTTCGACACCGCCGTGAATGCCTATCTGATTCGTCAAGGCGCACTCGACATCCACGCGGGCGAGACCATTGGTCTCGTGGTTCACACCGAGTGCGACTACTTTGTCAGTTTGGCGTTTCCTCAAAGCGTTGAAATGGGCCTGCGCGTGGCGCGTTTGGGTCAAAGCAGCGTGCATTACGAGCTGGGCGTGTTTGCGCAGGGTGCCGAAAGCAGCGCTGCCGTGGGCCGCTTCGTTCACGTTTACGTGGATCGGCAAACCCGCGCCGCAGTGCCGCTGCCGCAAGCTCTGCGCGCAGCCCTTGAACCTCTAACCTGAAAACTCATTCGCGATGAAACAAGTCTCAGCCCAAATTTCCGATCAAGCGAGTGTGGACACCGCCATGCTCTCGCGCTTCTCTTGCCGCGCCTATACCGAGCAGCCCGTGGCCCGCGAGCTGCTTGAAGGTTTGTTGCAAACGGCGGCCCGCGCGCCCAGCGGTACCAACACCCAGCCTTGGAAGGTGTACGTGCTGCAAGGCGCGAGCAAAGACGCACTCATCGACAAAGTTGTCGCGCAACACAATGCCCAAGCCGCAGACCCAAACCTTGCCCAAGCCGAAGCCTACGACTACTACCCCGAAAAGTGGGTATCGCCCTACATCGACCGCCGCCGCGCTTGCGGCTTTGGCCTCTACGGCGTGCTCGGCATCGCCAAAGGCGACAAAGCCGCGATGCACGCCCAGCAGCAGCAAAACTTCCGCTTCTTTGGCGCACCCGTGGGCTTGATCTTCACGCTGGACACGGTGATGGGCAGGGGCAGTTTGGTCGACTACGGCATGTTCTTGCAAAACATCATGCTGGCCGCCCGCGCGCGTGGGCTTCACAGCTGTCCGCAGGCGGCTTGGAATGGCTTTTCCAAAATCATCCTGCCCCACATCGGCGCTGCAGAAAACGAAATGCTCGTTTGCGGCATGTCGCTGGGCTACGCCGACGAATCAGCCCGCGTCAACACCTTCCAAACCGAGCGCGAAACCCCCGCTTCTTTCACGACTTGGCTTAGCTGAGCCTGCCTGGCGGCGCAATGCCGATCCTTCAAACCCTTTTCGACGCACTCACCCACGCCAGCACGCTCTTTTTGATGGCGGCGGGGCTCACGCTGATTTTTGGCGTGACGCGGATCGTGAACTTTGCGCATGGCGGTTTTTTCATGCTGGGCGCCATGTTGTCTGCCCACATGGTGGCGGTGTGGTTTCCGCTGCTCAGTGGGTCGGCATGGGGCTACGCGCTGGCCATGCTTTGCGGCGGGCTGGCGGCAGGCGCACTCGGTGCCGTGGTGGAATTCTTGCTGCTTCGGCGCATGTACGGCGTGCCGGATCTCTACCAACTGGTCGCCACCTTCGGCCTCACGCTCGTGATGCACGATGCCATGCGCTTTGCCTTTGGCCCTGAGGAAGTGTTTGCGCCCCGCTTTCCGGGTTTGAAGGGCTCGCTGGAGGTGGGCGCAGCGCTTTTTCCAATGTATTCGCTGCTGTTGATTGCGCTTGGCCCCCTGGTGTGGCTGGGTTTGCACCTGCTGCTTACCCGCAGCCGCTTTGGCGTAGCCCTGCGCGCGGCCACCGCTGATCGCGACATGCTGGCAGCGCTCGGCGTGAACCCCAAGCCGCTGATGCTGGGCGCGGTGGTGCTGGGCTGCGCATTGGCAGGCCTGGCTGGCGCACTGCAATTGCCCAGAGAACCAGCGCATTTGCAAATGGATGTGGCGATTGTGGTGGAAACCTTTGTGGTGGTGGTCACAGGCGGCTTGGGCAGCGTGAGCGGGGCGTTTTTTGCTGCGGTGCTGATTGGCCTGGTTCATACGCTGGGCGTGAGCTTGTTTCCGCAGGCAACGCTGGTGCTCGTTTTTGCCACGATGGCGCTGGTGCTGATGCTTCGGCCCCAGGGTTTGATGGGCGCTGCGGTGGCTGCGCCGGTGAGGGAAGCCGCTCCCGTGTTTGTGCTCAAGCCGCTGGGCCAGGCCAGTTGGGGAATGCACGCGCTCACGGCAGCTTTGTGGCTGGGTCTCGCCATCGCAGCTTTCGCGGGCAGCGACTACTGGCGCAGCGTGCTCGCAGATGCCTTGATCCTCCTGCTGTTGGGTTTGAGCCTGCAGTGGATGATGGCGCTTGGCGGCCTCGTGAGTTTTGGCCACGCGGCGTTTTTCGCCCTCGGTGCTTACGGAGCGGCGCTTTCGCATCAATGGCTGCAAGCCAGCCTGGGTACAGCGCTGATCGTGGGCGTGTTCGCCTCGGGCGCGGTGGCTTGCGTGTTTGCAGCGGTGGTGGTGCGCGCCAGCGGTGTGTATGCCGCGATGCTCAGCTTGGCTTTGGCGCAAGGGCTTTGGGCCGCTGCCACGCAATGGGTGGCGATCACGGGTGGCGACAACGGCGTGATTGGCTTGCCATGGGTCACGCCCGAGAGCAGGGGTTGGTTTGACGCGGCCCTGCTGGGGTTGGCAGCGGCGGCCATCTTGGCGCTGGCCTGGGGCAGCAAAAGCCGCGAAGGCTTGGCGCTTCAGGCGAGCCGCGATGCGCCGCTGAGGGC
>JAAFHN010000631.1 GCA_013298415.1 Comamonadaceae bacterium | reverse complement strand
CACCGCGGTTACGTTGGCGGGCACTTCCGCGTCAATCTCCTGGATGCGCTGCAGCAGCTTGCTTCGCCCTGGGATTTTCGCAAGCACTTGCGCAGCCGCGTCGGCCTGGGCCTTCATGTAGGCCTGAACGCCCGCATCGCTCGTGTTTTCCAGGCATCGATACGGGTCAACAACCGATTCGCCCCAGTACGTGTCTGTCACGGGGCAGGGCGCGTGCGGCGGCGGCATCTTGACCCCGGCAACGCTCCCTGAATTGCCCCAGGCAGTGGCGGCAAACAGCAGACAAGGCAGCCAGGCGCAACTGGCTTTGGCAAGATATTTCATGGGCAGCTCCACGGGTGAGCGAGCCACCGTGACCCGCGCTTTTCACCCTTTGCCCAAGTATGGCACTGGTGCGCGGGCTGTTGCGGGTTGGCACTCCGGCTGCTGCGCTCACCCGTTCACGGCATTCAAGCCGCGCCGCGCCCTTTTTGGCTTTCGAAGTAAACGACTTTTCGGGCGCGCATCACTTCACCCAAGGGGCGGTGGGCGGCAAGCGCTTGCCAGGGATCGAACACGGCTTGCTCTACTTCTTTGGCGAACACGGGATCGGCGTTCACATCTTGATTGGCTGCGCTCAGCGTGGCCACCGTCACATAAGGTGTGGGCCAGTTCACGCTCGCGTTTTCGATGGGCGTGGAGGCCTCATCGGCGAAGGGTTGCAGCTGAATGTCCCAGCCGAGGGCGCGCTGGGCAATGCGCTGCCCGAAATCTTCGTTCCAAGACTCGGGGGCCTGCGCGGCTGTGCCGTTGCTGACGTGCGGCTGGAGCTTCACGCGCACGGCATACGGCCCGCAGGCAATCGGGGCTGCGCTGAACATGGCGCTGGCAGCAAAACCGTCGAAGGGCTTGCCGAAGGTTTTGGCCATTTGTCCCATTTGCCGGATCGCGCCCACCAGCCCGAAGCGCGAGATCAAAAACTTGATCAGCGCGCCGCCGCCGTGCGATGCCGCCACCACGAAGGCGGCGAAATCGTCGCTTCCCGCGAATGCAAACGCTTCGTGGTTGATGAGCAGAAAGTCTTGGCGTTGCGCGGTGCCGTTTCCAAGCGCCGATGGGCCTTGCAGCGGGGCAATGCCGCCCACGCTGATCGCGAAGCCTCGGATGTCGGGCTTTTTGTCTGAAGCGGCATCCATTGCGCCGTTAGAAAGCCGCAGGCGGCAGGGGTAGCTGGCGGGTTTAGCGAAGATGCCGTGGCGGGCGAATTCAGGCAGATTGCCGTGCACGCTGAACTCCGCTCGCGCGGCCACGATTTGCTTGCGATGGAGGGCGCGGCCCTTGCCGTATTTCGCGGATTTGCGCTGCTGAATTTCTGCGAACTGCGTGGCGAACTTGGCAAAGCGCTCGGCTTCATCGGCGCGCACGATCTCTTGCCAGCCTGTGCTGGCTGCGGCATCAGCCGCGTGGGGGGTACTGCTCATCACCACTCGCTCCGAATTTGAATTCAAGTTTCGAAGCATCTTGCCAGCACCTGGGCCCCTTGTCATCCCCGCAAACGTGAGAAAGGTCGCAAGCATCTGCACTGCAGGTGCACCGCCCGAGCAGGTTCAGTCGATCGGCTGCCGATAAAAGCGCTGCGTGGCAAGATCTTCCGGATCACCGAGCAGATTTCGCACCGCGCCGCGCACCAAGCCGCCGCGAGTCACCACATGCATCAACACATCCGCGCGGCTCATGGTGGCCTGCTGCCCGTTGGTGAACTCAAAGCTCAGGCTGTCGTTCATCTGCGATGGCGACAAACCCGCTGCGTGCTGTGCAAACCATTCGCTCGTGTCTGCAATCCAGCTGCGCAGCAAGCCCAGCGGCGGCAACTCGGGTGGATTCAGGTGCGGCGGCTCAGCGGGCAGGCCCAGCAAATGGCACTTGAAAAGCTCGTCTGCAATGCGCATCCTGTTCATGGCATCGATGGCTTCTTGCAGCTCGTTGGCCGAGGGCTGTGAGGCACCACGCGCCAGACTTGCGATGGCCTGCGAGATGGCTTGCAGCACAGTGGCATCCGCCTCGCGCTTGAAGCGCAGCAAAGTGGCGAGGTCGCTCGTCACGCCGATGTCTCACCGAATGGCTCAGCCACGCCGCTCGGGCTCCATGTCGTGCAAAAAACGGGTG
>JAAFHN010000112.1 GCA_013298415.1 Comamonadaceae bacterium | reverse complement strand
AGCGGCTTGTGGATGCTGCCAATGGCGTGTTCTACGAAGAGGTGATGCACGCTGCCGTCGTGCAGCGTGATGGTCACGTCCACTTGGTCTTCTTCGATGCTTTCATCGTGCGTGGCGGTGATGCGGTCGCGCAGCGCAATCACGTCTGCGCGCTGCACAAATTCATCGGCGTATTCGTCTTCTCCGGCGCGGCCATGGATGAGCCCAGCAGCGCAGGAGTGGTACACGCTGAACTTCGCTTCCAAACCCAGCTTGGGCGTTTTCTTGCCGCAGAGTTCGAGCACGAGCGAATGCACTTTGAGCTGCACGCTGGCGATCTGATCGGGTTTCAAGCCGTGGGCGTTGCGCAGTTGCACGCAGCCATCGATGCCGGGGTGGATCACGATGCCGCAGGCAAAGGGCTTGTAGCTGTTGAAGCTGATCTCAAAGCGCTCGCCCAGCTCGTGCGTGATCTCGCGCCAATCGCATTTGGTGGAGATGGTTTGCATCATGCCGCGCGGGGCTTCCAGCGCCTTGGTCGATGCCGTGAAGCCTTGGCTGGCCAAGAGCGCACTCATGAGCCCGGCGCGGGCTGCGCCACCGGGGTGAAAGGGCTTGGTCATGGTGCCGAATTGCTCGCGCATGCCAATCGGCTGGCTGGCTGCAATGCCGAGTGCCATCTGGGTTTGCCGCGCATCGAGCTTGACCAAGCGCGCGCAGGCCGCCGCTGCGCCCAGCGTGCCAGTGGAGCCGGTGATGTGCCAGCCCCGGTCGTAATGCTCGGGATACATCGCATTGCCCACGCGGCAAGCCACGTCAATGCCGAGCACGATCGCGTCGATCAGCTCGCGGCCAGTGGCTTCGCTGCGCTCGGCCAGCGCGAGCGCGGCCGATGCCACGGGGCCTGCGGGATGGATGATGGTTTTGAGGTGCGTGTCGTCAAAGTCAAAGGTGTGCGAGCTGATGCCGTTCACGAGCGCAGCGCTTGCCATGTCGAGCTTGCGCGCCGTGCCCAGCACGCTGGCTTGCGGCGCGCAGCCGAGCAATTGCGATGCGGCAATGGCCGCTTGCGGGGCCTCGTGATGCACAGCGCCAACCGCACAGCCGAGCCAATTCAGGAAGGTGCGGTGGGCCTCATGATCCACGGCGTCGCTCCAGCCGCGAGAAGGATGCGTGGCCACGAATTTGGCGAGGATGGCCGTGACGGCGGGCGCGTTGTGATCGGCAGTGACTTGGGTGTTGCGGGCCATGATGGAGAAGTTCTTGGAGAAATACATCGCTACTAACAACGTAGCAGCAAATTCAATAAATACATGGACAGAGCGGCTGTATTGCCTGACTAGGACCATGCCTCAGATGCGCCAACCCGTCCGTTCGGGCTGAGCCTGCCCGTCCTGAGCCTGTCGAAGTGGTCGAAGCCCCTGGCGATGCCCTTCGACCAAGCTCAGGGCGAACGGATTTCTATCTGATGCATGGTCCCAATCAGGCTGTATTGCTCAAAAATAGGTTGCGGAGCCGCCAAAAAGCGGGCTAACCATCCAAAAAGATGCTTCTTTCTTTTGCCAAGCGCACGTAGCGCGCAAAGTCAGCTGCCATGTAGGCGCTGAAGGCCTGTGGAGACATGGGCATCGGCTCCACGGCTTCGGCGGAAAGCCGTTGCTTGAAATCGGCTGAAGCCACCACTTTTTGCAGCTCGTCGCTCAAGCGCTTGGTGATGTCTGCCGGCAGCTTGGCCGGGCCCACCACGCCGTACCACTGCATGCTGTCAAAGCCTTTGATGCCAAGCTCTTCCAGCGTGGGCACATCGGGCGCAGCGGGGTGGCGCTTGGCACCGGTCACGGCGAGTGCCTTCAACTTGCGGGCTTGAATGTGAGGCAAGCCCGCGGCAAGCCCCGGCATCATGGCCTGTGTGGAGCCCGTGAACATGTCGTTGATCGCAGGCGCGATACCACGGTAAGGAATGTGAACGGCGAAGATGCCCGTCGCCGTTTTCAGCTGCTCCATCGACAAATGCGTGAGCGAGCCTGGGCCAGCGGAGCCGTAGGACAGCTTGCCCACGTTTTGTTTGGCGTAGGCCATGAACTCGGCAAAGCTGTTCACTGGCAAATTGGCAGGTACCACGAGCACATTGGGTGTGCCGCCGATCATGCCTACGGGCGTGAAATCCTTGATCGGGTCGTAAGGCACTTTGCGCGTGGCGGGGCTGGTGGCGTGCGTGGCCGCATAGGCTTGCATCAGCGTGTAGCCGTCTGCCGCGGCGCGCATCAAAGTTTGGCAGGCGATCACGCCGCCACCGCCCGCGATGTTTTCCACCACCACCGCTTGGCCCAAAGCGCGGCCCAAGCGGTCGGCCACTTGGCGGCCAATCATGTCGGAGCCACCACCTGCGGCCACCGGCACGATGTACTTGATCGGCTTATTGGGGTAGCTCTGCGCAAAGCTCGGCAGCGCAAGCGCCGCCGCACTGCTGGCTGCCATTTGGAGCGCACGGCGGCGCGACACGGGGGTTTGTCTCATCGGGTATCCAGTCTGGCTCTGAGGCCGCTGCCCAATCCTCGCACGCCTGCAAAGCGCGCGGCTGTCACCGCCGCAGCAGGCAAAAACCGTCAGCGCAACTACACTTGAAGCTTGCTTTGAAGCAGGAGTTCAACATGAAGCACTTGAGTGGTTTGGATGCGGCGTTTTTGCATGTGGAGTCGCCAGAAATGCCGATGCACGTGGGCTCGCTCAATGTGCTTCGGCTGCCTGACAACTACCAAGGCGATTTTTTTGAAGACGTGAAGGCGCATGTGGCCAGCCGCATGCACTTGGCCGATGTGTTCACGCGCAAGCTGGCTTTGATGCCGTTTGACATGTCTGACCCGGTGTGGGTGGACGATGACGACATCGATCTCGACTACCACGTGCGCCACATCACCCTGCCCAAGCCCGGCACCAACCGCCAGCTTCAGCAGTATGTGGCGCGGCTGCACTCCAGCTTGCTCGACCGCAGCCGCCCGCTGTGGGAGTTTTTCATCATCGATGGCTTAAAAAGCGGTGAAGTGGCGCTCTACACCAAAGCCCATCACGCGGGCATTGATGGCCAAGCAGGCATTGCTGTGGCCCAGGCCATTTTTGACATGCAGGCCACGGGCCGGGTGGTGCGTGCGCCGCGCGCCAAGGTCAAACGCGGAAGCTACCAGCTTGGATTTGCGGAATTGGCCGCAGCGGCTTTGCAAAACACCGCCCGCCAATACGTGAAGCTCATCAAGCTGGTGCCAAGCCTCGCACAAGCCGCAAAAGACACGATCAAGAACGCCCGCAGCGAAGGCGCGAAATTCAAGCTTCAGTTGCCCAAGCTCAGTGGCTTGCTCGCGCCACGCACGATTTTGAACGTGGCGATCACCAACCAGCGCGCCTTCGCCGGCCGCACGGTGCCGATGGCGGAAGTCAAGCAAATCGCCAAGCGCACGGGCACTTCGGTCAACGATGTGGTGCTGGCCAGCGTGGGCGGTGCCTTGCAGCGCTTTTTCAAAGAGCTGGGCACTCCGCCTGAAAAATCATTGGTGGCTGCCGTGCCCGTGAGCCTGCGTGAAGCAGGCGACACCACCGCGAACAATCAAGCGGGCATGGTGCTGATGAGCTTGGCGAGCACGACAGCTGACCCGGTGCAGCGCATCCAAGAAATCAAGGCCGCATCAGCCGCCACCAAGGCGCGGATGGCGCGATTCAAAAGCATCATCCCCACCGATTTCCCGATCATCGGCGCGCCCTGGCTGATCTCAGGTGCGGCCAGCTTGCTCGGGCGCTCGCGCATCGTGAACGTGTTGCCGCCGGTGGCCAACGTGGCGGTGAGCAATGTGCCGGGGCCGAACTTTCCGCTCTTCTTCGCTGGCGCCGAGCTCACCAGCTACTACCCCGTGAGCATTCCTGCCCACGGCATGGCGCTGAACGTCACAGTGCAAAGCTACAACGGCCGACTGGACTACGGCCTGATCGCTTGCCGCAAAGTGCTGCCCGATGTGGCCGATTTGGGCGACTTGATCGTGGCCGAACACAAAAAGCTGCTGGATGCGGCGATGGTCATGCCCGAGCCACAAAAAGCCGCTACGCCAGCAGCTGAGGCGCCCGCTGCAGACGCAAAAGCCTCTGCGATGCCCGCCGCCAAAGCCAGCCGCAAGAAGCCCGCGCTCAAGCTGGTACCCAGCCCTGTGGAAGAAGCCGCAAAACCCGCGAATCCGGTGAAACCGCTCAAGCGTCTGAAGCGCTTGGTCAAAAAAGCGGCCTGATCCTGCGATCTGATCGCTTCTTTATTTGTAGCATCAAATGCAATGAATACGGTGACAGAGGATTGATTTTGGTTCAAAACGCCAACCGAGCATGCTTTTAACCCGCTTTGAAAGCATGCAAACCGCCAGGCTGCGCCTGCGGCCCGTCGTGCAAGCAGATTTGCCTGCCTTGCTGCTGGTGAACGGCGATGACGCGGTGACGCATCACCTGCCCTACGACACCTGGGCCAATTTGGCAGACGCGCAGGCCTGGCTCGAACGCATCGCCAAGCGCGTGGAAGAAGGCCACACCTTGCAATTGGTGATGGAGCGCGTGGCAGACAGCACTGTGATCGGAGCCGCGATCCTCTTTGCTTACGACGCAGCCAGCAGCAGAGCCGAAATCGGCTACGTACTCGGCCGCGCACACTGGGGCCAGGGCTATGCGAGCGAAGCCGTGAGGGCGCTGACCCAGCACTGCTTTGAGCAAGTGGGCATGCGCCGGCTGGAAGCGCAGGTCAACCCCAGCAACACCGCGTCTTGCAAACTCATCGAATCGCTGGGTTTTCAGCTCGAAGGCCACCTGCGAGACCGCTACACCGCCAAAGGCAACACCTACGGCGTACACCTCTACGGCAAGCTGGCCAGCGATTGAGTGCGCAAGGGCCCGCCCTGCCCGCTCCACACCCCGGCCACACAATAGCCCTGACTTTCAAGTTGTTTTTCTAACCGATCAGTCACATTTCTCCGAATTGGTCAATACTTCGCCTCGTCGTTGCCTGTACTGGACATGCGGGCCGCAGACAACACAGCCCTTTTGGTTTTGATTGATTTGGAGAAACACATGAAACGCACCTTGATCGCCCTCGTGGCAGCAGCCGCATTGAGCACCCAAGCCTTCGCAGCAGACATCGTTGACACCGCCGTGAAAGCGGGCAACTTCAAAACCCTGGTTGCCGCTGTTCAGGCAGCAGGCCTGGTAGACACCCTCAAAGGCAAAGGCCCGTTCACGGTGTTCGCGCCCACCGATGAGGCATTTGCCAAGATCCCCAAAGAAACGCTTGACGGCCTGCTCAAAGACAAAGCCGCACTCACCAAAGTGCTGACCTACCACGTGGTACCCGGCAAAGTGATGGCCAAAGACGTGAAGGCCGGCAAAGTGAAGACCGTGCAAGGCAGCGAAGTGACGCTGGCCACCACTGGCGGCGTGACGATTGACGGCGCAAAAGTGATCGCGACCGACGTGAAAGCCAGCAACGGCGTGATCCACGCGATTGACACGGTCATCATGCCGAAGTAATTCGCGGCTCACGAGCAACGCGAGGGGCAGCCAGTCTGCCCAGCGACAGCCCGCCGACTGCGAGCACTCCACAATGGGTGTTTGCAGATGGCGGGCTTTTTTGCGTCGCCAATCCCCCAACTTCAAAGTCAAACCCAACCGAGACATGAGCGCACCCCTCCCCTCCGGCATCCGCACGTCAATAGCAGGCAGCCTGCCCAAGCCTGCATGGCTGTCTGAAACGCAAAAACTCTGGCCGCAGTGGAAGCTGCAAGGCGAGGAGCTGCTGCAAGCCAAGCGCGACGCGACCGTGCTGTGGGTGAAGGCCCAGGAAGACGCTGGCCTCAGCACGATTGGCGATGGTGAGCAGGCGCGCCAGCATTTCGTGCATGGCTTCTTAGAACAAGTCGAAGGCATCGACTTTGCGAACAAAGTGGAAATGGGCATTCGCAATGACCGCTACAAAGCCATGGTGCCGCAAGTGCTGGCCCCGCTGCGATTGAAAGGCCGCGTGCACGCGCTTGAAGCGCAAGCCGCGCGGGCCAACACCCAGCGCACGCTGAAATTCACCCTGCCCGGCCCGATGACGATTGTGGACACGGTGGCAGACCGCTTCTACGGCGATCGCGTGAAGATGGCGTTTGCCTTTGCCGAGCTGCTGAACGAAGAAGCCCACGCCCTGCAAGCCGATGGTGTGGACATCGTGCAGTTCGACGAGCCCGCCTTCAACGTGTACATGGCAGAAGCCGCAGACTGGGGCGTGGCCGCGCTCGAAGTGGCCGCCAAAGGCCTGAACTGCACCACCGCCGTTCACATTTGCTATGGCTACGGCATTGAGGCCAACAACAACTGGAAGAAAACGCTGGGCGAAGAATGGCGGCAATACGAGCAAGTGTTTCCGGCGCTTGCCAAAAGCAGCATCGCGCAAGTGAGCTTGGAGTGCCAAAACTCAGCTGTGCCGATGGACTTGATCAGCCTTTTGAGCGGCAAAGAGGTGATGGTGGGCGTGATCGACGTGGCAAGCGACAAGGCTGAGTCGCCCGAAGACGTGGCCCGCGTGATCGAGCAAGCGCAGCGCTGGGTGCCGAAAAGCAAGCTGATTGCCTGCACCAACTGCGGCATGGCCCCGATGAGCCGAGAGCTGGCTCTGGCCAAGTTGCAGGCCCTGGTGGCGGGCGCAAAGTTGGCGGGTTGAGCGCTTTCAATCACTTTCGTTTACTACTGTTTTTGTAGCAACAAAGTGAATAAATACTACGACAGAGGGTATAAACTGCTTCAAATCGGCATTTAGGAGACTCAAAAACCATGCAACAGCACATCCTCACTGCCGTTTTGGCGCTCATGGTGTTTTCAGTCGCGCTGGATTTGAAGAAGGCCGATTTCGTCTATGTGCTGCAAAAGCCCATGGGCGTGGCAGTGGGCATGCTCGCGCAGTTTGTGCTGCTGCCGCTTGCCACGCTGGGCGTCACGCTCGTGCTCGATCTGCCCGCGCCGATGGAGGCCGCGATGATCTTGGTGGCCGCCTGCCCGGGTGGTGCGCTCAGCAATGTGGTCACCGCCCTTGGGCGCGGCAATTTGGCGCTCAGCGTGTCGATCTCCGCAGTGAGCAATGTGGCCGCACTCGTGCTCACGCCGCTGAACTTCGCTTGGATGATCGCCGCCAACCCAGCCACCGCCGCCTGGGCCAAAACCCTGAGTGCCGACACTGGCGACATGTGGAAGAGCCTGGTTTTCCTGCTCGCCATTCCCACCGTGCTCGCGATGCTCGTGCGAGCGAATGCGCCTGCGCTCGCCGACAAACTCCGCAAGCCGCTGGAAAACCTGGCCTTGGCATTTCTCGGCATCTTCATCGTGGCGGCAGTCGCCACCCAAGTGAAGCAATTTTTGAGCGTGATCGCCTTGGCGATGGTGGTGGTGATCGGCCACAACGCGCTCGGCCTGGCAATAGGCTGGTTCTCCTCCAAATTCGCCAAGCTGCCCACAGCTGATGCCAGAGCCGTCACAGTCGAATCCGGCATGCAAAACGCA
>JAAFHN010000239.1 GCA_013298415.1 Comamonadaceae bacterium | reverse complement strand
ACTTCAAAGCTCGGGTTCTCGGTGGTGGCACCGATGAAGGTGAAAAGCCCGCTTTCCACGTGCGGCAAAAAGGCATCCTGCTGGCTTTTGTTGAAGCGATGCACTTCATCCACAAACACGATGGTGTGCTGCTGTTGCAAGCCGTCTCGGGCGCGCTCGGCGGCAGCCACGGCATCGCGTACCTCTTTGATGCCACCCATCACGGCTGAGATGGCGATGAATTGCGCGTCAAAAGCCTCGGCCATGAGCCGCGCGATCGTGGTTTTTCCCACGCCGGGCGGGCCCCAAAAAATGCAGCTGTGGGGTTTGCCTGATTCAAAGGCCACGCGCAGCGGCTTGCCCGCGCCCAGCACATGCTGCTGGCCCACCACATCGTCTAGCCGCCGGGGCCGAAACCGCTCGGCAAGCGGGATGTTCGCGCCGAGTCTGGCCGACTGCTTATCCATCGGCGTGCCAAGCGTCATGGCTTGAAGACGTTGGCTCCCGCAGGTGGCGTGAAGCGAAAGTGTTGCGGGGCAAGTACGGGGTTGAGTTCCAGCTTGTCGAATTTCAGCGCCGTCCGCTGGCCACTGGCGTCCACGATCACCAGATCGGAGAGGCTGGCTTTGCCCGGCGGGCCAGCAAAGCCGATTTCGATCTGCGTGCCCGCGCTTGAAATGCCTTCGTTGCCAGTGCCTGCCTCGCCCACAGTGGGATCTTTCGGCGAAGCGCGCAGCCAACGGCCTGTGGCGTCTTTGGGTGTTGGCATGGCGGCAATGTCAAAGCTGCGGGCCACGCTGGCGTAATCTTTCGCGCTGGCAACCGCGAGCGCGGGCGCAAAGCTCGCCACCAACCCCAGCTTGCGCTGCGTGACCTGGTTCAAATCCAAGTCGTGGATCCAAAGGGTTTGCCCATCGCTTTGGATGATTTGCTCAAACGGGGCTTGGTAGTGAAAGCGGAATTGACCGGGCCTGCGCAGCTCCAGCGTGCCGCGAATCGGCCTTGCGCGCTGGCCATTGGGCTTGGTGGAGAGCTGAGTGAAGTCGGCGCGCAGGGTTTTGGTGCTGTTGACGAAGGTTTCGAGGTCATTGATGGCCTCTGTCCTAGCATTTGCTGCATTTAATGCTACAAACAAAGTAGCAAACGTCAGCGCACGACGAGGGAGAGAGGTAGGGGATTGGTCCATGCGTGTTGGGCTTCGGGGCATCAAAAAGGTTCAGCTTGGCCCGCTGAAGGACTATTCGGAGCGGTTTGGCGCGAGGATGTCGCGCGCGCCACGGCCATTCATGGCGCTCACCAGGCCAGCCTTTTCCATTGCTTCCAGCAAGTTCGCTGCCTTGTTGTAGCCAATGCCCAAGTGGCGCTGAACCAAAGAAATGCTGGCTTTGTTGTTCTTGAGCACGATGTCCACGGCTTTGTCGTATAGCGAATCGGCTTCGCCGCTGCCGTTTGCCCCACCGCCACCGTCTGGGCCATCGTCGTCTACCGTGCCGCCTTCGAGCACACCTTCGATGTAGTTGGGCTCGCCCTGCGTTTTCAGGTAGGCCACGACGCGGTGCACCTCATCGTCGCTCACGAAAGCGCCGTGCACGCGCGTGGGCAGGCCTTGGCCCACGGGCAAGTAGAGCATGTCGCCCATGCCCAGCAGGGCTTCCGCGCCCATCTGATCGAGGATGGTGCGGCTGTCGATCTTGCTGGAGACTTGGAAGCTCAAGCGAGTGGGCACGTTGGCCTTGATGAGGCCTGTGATCACGTCCACACTCGGCCGCTGGGTGGCGAGCACGAGGTGGATGCCAGCGGCGCGCGCTTTTTGGGCGAGGCGGGCGATCAGCTCCTCGATCTTTTTGCCCACCACCATCATCAGATCGGCCAGCTCGTCGATCACCACCACGAGCATCGGCAGGCGGTCCAGTGGCTCTGGCTCTTGCGGCGTGAGGGAAAACGGGTTTGGGATGCTTTCGCCGCGCGCTTTGGCTTCGTCGATCTTCACATTGAAGCCCGCCAAATTGCGCACGCCCATTTTGCTCATGAGGCGGTAGCGGCGCTCCATTTCGTTCACGCACCAGTTCAGGCCATTGGCGGCCTTGCTCATGTCGGTCACCACGGGTGCGATCAGGTGCGGAATGCCCTCGTAAACGCTCATTTCCAGCATCTTTGGGTCGATCAGCAAAAGCCGCACGTCCTTGGCCTCGGCTTTGTACAAAATCGACAAAATCATGCTGTTGATGCCCACCGATTTGCCCGAGCCGGTGGTGCCTGCCACCAAGCAGTGCGGCATCTTGGCCAAGTCCACCACCACCGGTTTGCCTACGATGTCTTTGCCCAGGCCCAAACTCAGTGCGCCTTTGGCCGCGTTATAGGCCTCAGAACCCAAAATTTCGCTCAAGCGAATCGTTTGGCGCTTGGCGTTGGGCAGCTCCAAAGCCATGATGTTTTTGCCAGGGATGGTTTCGATCACGCGGATCGACACCAGGCTCAAGCTGCGGGCCAAGTCTTTGGCCAGGTTCACGATTTGAGAGCCCTTCACCCCCGTTGCCGGCTCGATTTCATAGCGCGTGATCACTGGCCCGGGCGCGGCTGCCACCACGTGCACGCTCACGCCGAAGTCTTTGAGTTTTTTCTCGATCAAGCGGCTCGTCATCTCCAGCGTTTCGCCAGACACCGCTTCTTGCCACGCCGGCGGCGGATCGAGCAAGGCCACCTGGGGCAGCTTGGTGTCGGGCAAGTCGGCAAAGAGGCCCTTTTGCCGCTCGCGTACGACGCGCTCGCTGGGCGGCAGCGGGGCGCTGGCTGCCGTGACTTGCGGCGGCAGTTGCGCGCGCTGCGGGGCAAGCGCGCCGAGCGTTGGCTCGATGCGAAGGGCTGGGCCCGAGGATTCTCCTGGCGGGTTGGCATAGGCGCCCGGCTCGTGTGCAGGGGGCATGGTGTCGTCCCAAGGCGGGGTGACATCCAGCGGACGGCCCGATCGCTCCGCAGTGCTGGGGGTGGGCGCTGCTGTGGCCGCCGAAGTGGCGGCGGCAGCCGGAAATCCGAAAGTGCCGGAGGTGGTCAACGTGGCCGAGGCGGCGGAGAGGGCGGAGCTGGGCTCCGGCCCAGTTGCATCGCGGTCCGTGAACACGCCGCTTCCGCCGCTGGCAGCTGCGCTGCGCTCGCGCGCCGCTTGGGCACCCGCAGCAAAGTCTTGCGCATGCTCGCGCTGCACTCGCCGCTGCTCAAAGAAATCGTCGATCCGCTGGCCAATCCGCTGGGCGAGGCCTCCCCAGGAAAAGCGCAGCACCACCGCACTGCACACCACCAGAAGGCCCACGCACAAGAGCGCCGAACCGTTGCCGCCGAGGTACTTGAGTGCGAGCGGCCCCAGCACATCGCCGAGCGCACCGCCTGCTCTGCCCGGCAAGCGTGCATCAAAGCTGTGCAGGCGCGACCACTCCAAAACGCTGTGGGCGCAGACCAATCCGCTCAGCGCCAGCCACCAGCCGAATCGGCCAGCGGCGCTGGCTTGTGACCGCGCGCCACGCAAGCTGGCCGCTAAGCTGGCCAGCCAAGTGCGTGCCCAGGCCGCCAGGAACCACCAAGCGCCAAAACCGAATGCAAAGTACGCAATGTCGGACAACCAAGCGCCTCCTTTGCCAAGCCAGTTGGACACGCCGGGGCCAGCTGCGGCAGCTGACAAGGCTTTGGCCGCGCCGCCCGATGTGCTCCAGGCCGCATCTTTCAAATTGTGAGAGGCCAATGCGGCTACGCAGGCAAGCCAAAGCACCGCCAAGGCAATCAGCCAGAGTTCCTTCAAGCCGTTGCTATCGGCATCGCCTTGCTGCGCATCGGTGGCGTGGGGCGTAAACGCCGCGCGCTCCAGCCGAGCTGAGCCCGCACCGAATCCAATGGATGCGTGCGCAATGGCTTCTGAAGAGGTACCGAGTGAACTGCCCAATGACATGGGCGATAGCTTACCGTGCGGGCAGAGACGAATTGCGGCCTGAAATCAGCCCAGCTCGCTCATGCTTTCTAAAAGCACAATGCTGCCATCTTCCATGGTCTTGATGAAGCCACGGTCTTCGATGTCTTTCATCACACGGCTCACCATCTCGCGGGAGGCACCGATCATTTTGGCGATGTCTTGGCGCGAAACCTTGTCGCGCACCACCAGCACGCCGCCTTTTTCTTCACGAGCGCATTCGATCAAAGCGCGGGCCACGCGGCCATACACATCCAGCAGAGCCAGCGACTCGATTTTTTGATCGGCTTTGCGCAAGCGCTGCACCAAACCCCGCATCACCGCGTAAGCCATGGAGGTGTTTTCAGGCAGGCAGCGAGC
Source organism: Comamonadaceae bacterium (assembly GCA_013298415.1). Taxonomy (GTDB): domain Bacteria; phylum Pseudomonadota; class Gammaproteobacteria; order Burkholderiales; family Burkholderiaceae_C; genus JAAFHN01. The sequence continues at coordinate 794 of JAAFHN010000239.1, read as the reverse complement.
GAATTCCGCGCGACCCAAAGCGAGGGTGTCGGTTTGCACCTCCGCACGGACCGTGGCCGAGTGCGGCTCGTTGTCGATCAAGCTCATCTCGCCAAGATGGTCGCCAGGCTGCAAGGTGGCCAGAATTACTTCGCGGCCCTTGGCATCGGTTGCCATCACACGTGCCCGCCCCGTGAGCAAAATGAAGAGGGTTTCGCTCTTTTTGCCCTGCTCCACGATGATTTCGCCGCGCTTGAAGCGGCGATTGCTCACCGCGTTGGCGATGCCTTCTGCTTGCGAGCTGGTGAGCATCGAAAACAAAGGCACGCGCCGAATCAAATCGAGCTTTGAGAGGATAGCCATAGGTCATTCCTGGTTATTTGTGATGCTTGATCAATGACGCTGATAGCGCCGATTGTGACTGCATCACCCGGACAGCCCGGAGATTCAGGGTAAGCTTTCGCAACGCTTGCCACTGTAACCAAAGCACAGTGTGCTGCGCAATCCGTAGCATTCCTTAAACGATCAAGGCCGTGACGCGGTGCACAGGCAAATGCCTTGTGAACCACGATTTGCGCCCCATCTCCGCCACATGAAACACGCCAAAGTACTGATCCTGGGCTCAGGCCCTGCCGGCTACACCGCTGCCGTTTATGCCGCTCGCGCCAATTTGAAGCCGCTTTTGATCACCGGCATGGCCCAGGGCGGCCAGCTGATGACCACCACCGAGGTGGACAACTGGCCTGCCGATGTGCACGGTGTGCAAGGCCCTGAGCTGATGCAGCGCTTCTTAGAACACGCCGAGCGCTTCAATA
>JAAFHN010000599.1 GCA_013298415.1 Comamonadaceae bacterium | reverse complement strand
GCAGATTTCCTTGACGTGACCGAAGCCGATTGGGATTTGGTGCTGAACGTCAACTTAAAAGGCGCGTTTTTGGTGGGCCAAGCCGTTGCACGAGAAATGGCAAAGCTCAAGCGCGGCTCGATTGTGAACATGAGCAGCGTGAACGGCACCATGGCGATCCCAAGCATCGCCAGCTACAACGCCAGCAAAGGCGGCATCAACCAACTCACCCGCGCAATGGCCCTCGCCTTGGTTGACCACGGCATCAGAGTCAACGCCGTTGCCCCCGGCACGATTGCCACCGAGCTCGCCGCGCAAGCTGTGCTCACCAGCGAAGACGCCAAGAAAAAAATCCTGAGTCGCACCCCTATGAAGCGCCTGGGTGAGCCCAGCGAAATCGCCGATGCCGTGGCCTACCTCGCCTCAGATGCCGCCAGCTACATCACCGGCGAAATCGTGACCGTTGATGGCGGGCGGCAGGCGCTGAACTACACGGTGGCGGTGTAGTCCAAGCCCGGCCGACGGTGCGCGGACGCCGATCCAGCCTACTGAGCTGGATCGCGAATGTCCCAGCGGATGGCGTCAATTTGCTCCATGGCTGTGGCTGAGAGCTTCACCTCGTACGCATCGATGCATTCTTTGAGCTGGGCCAGCGTTGTGGCGCCGATGATGGTGCTGGCCACGCAAGATTTTTGGTAGCAAAAGGCGAGCGCCAGCGTGGTGGGCGTGAGCCCCAGCGTTTTGGCGAGCAAGGTGTAGCGATCGGTGGCGCGCTGCGCGTCAGGCCGCATGTAGCGCGGGCTCCAGGTGGGCGGGTAGATGCTCAAGCGGCCCACGGGTTTGCCGTCTTTGTCCACCCCGCCTTTGGCGTATTTGCCGGTGAGGCGGCCAAACGCGAGCGGCGAGTAGGCCAGAAGGCCGATTTGCTCGCGGTGCAGCATCTCGTCCAAGCCGTTTTCCACGTGGCGGTTGAGCAAGTTGTAGGCGTTTTGCAGGCTCACCACTTTGGGCAAGCCGTGCAAAGCGGCCAGCTTGCAAAACTCAGCCACGCCCCAGGGCGTTTCGTTGGAAAGGCCAATGTGGCGAATTCGCCCGGCTTTCACTTCCGCGGCCAAAGCTTCGAGCATTTCGTGCAGCGTGGGCGGCTCGTCTCCGGGGGCAGGGTCTTTGCTGGGATCGAAGGTGGTGCTGCCAAAAATCGGCGTGTTACGGCTTGGCCAATGGATTTGGTAGAGGTCGATCACATCGGTTTGAAGGCGTTTGAGGCTGTCCGAAACTGCCAGGCTCACCGTGGCTTTGCTGGGCGCTGAGCCCTCGCGGATCCAAGTTGCGCCGCGCGACATGCCTGCGATCTTGCTCGCCAGCACCACTTTGTTTCGCGCACCTGGGTTTTTGGCAAACCACGTGCCGATGAAGCGCTCGGTGCGGCCTTGGGTATCCGCCTTCACGGGCACGGGGTACATCTCTGCCGTGTCGATGAAGTTGATGCCGCGCTCGAGCGCGTAGTCGAGCTGGGCATGCGCGTCGGCTTCGGTGTTTTGCTCGCCGAAGGTCATGGTGCCGAGGCAAATGGGCGTGACTTGCAGGTCGCTGCTGCCGAGTTGGAGTGTGTTCATGTGAGATTCGGGTTGGGGGTAAACGTGAGTGTAGGTTCAGCGCGTGGCCGGGAACTTCCTGAGCCCGATTTCTACAATCACCTTTTGAGTCAAAAGCTCAATCCAGTCGCCCGACTGACAACCTCAGCCCCACTTGCACACCATGCGTCACTCCTCCGCTCCGCTTTGCTTTCGCCCCCTCACAGCCGTTGCCCTGGCCGCCGCTGCCTTCTTGTCCGCCTGCGCGAGCATGCCCTCGCCCGTGAGCGAAGCCAAAGCCAGCGAAGCGCCAAAAGCGCAGATGGCCAGTGCCGCAGCGCCCGCAGCCAGCGCCGCCTCTGCTGTCGCCATCCCAGCCGCCAGCGCTGCATCCCGCCCCGCGAGCACGGCCAGTGCAGCTCTCGCCACCGCCTCAGCTCCGGTTGCCGCAGCCAGCCGTCCGGCGGTCGACCCCACAGCGCCCAAGCCTTTCGCGGAAATCACCAAAGACGCAAAGGAGTCCAAGGGCTTCTTGAGCCTGTGGACGAAAGACGAAAAGACTTGGCTGGAGATTCCCGAGGCGCAATTGCGCAAGCCCTTTTTGCTGATGGCCAATATCAGTAACTCGGTCAGCGAGCGCGGCCTGTATGCCAGCCAAATGGGCCCGCGCTGGATGGTAGAGTGGCGGCGCGTGGGCAACAGCGTGCAGCTCGTGGCCCTCAACGAAGACTTCCGCTCGGCAGACGACAAGCAAATG
>JAAFHN010000540.1 GCA_013298415.1 Comamonadaceae bacterium | reverse complement strand
GCACCTGGCGGGTGGGTGGAGCTGCTCGTGACGCCGCGGCAAAACATCCTTTTCAACCCCATCGATGCCAGCCAGATGCTGCACAAGGCCTGGGGCCGCGATGACTACGTGGCCGTGTTGCACTACGGTCTCTCAGATCCCTCTTACGGGCTCAACGACGCTTTTCGCCAGCAGGCCGATGCGCGATTCAGAAAATTTCCAGCAATGAAGGCTGCAAGCGTTGCGGCGAACTACAAATTTGAGCCTTGCAACACCGTGATCCGAATCGCGCTGAGCAGCGGCGCAGCATTCCAATGGACGGCGCAGGTGTTGAGCCAAACCACCACAACCCGGCCCGATCGCGAGCCCGGCGCCTGCTCAAGCGGGGGCTGAGCGCAACGCGTAAGTTTTGCCGGCCAGCCACAGGTACTCGGCCCTGAGCACGGGTTTGGCGTTTGGATCGGCCAGGCCGTAGCCGATCACGGCGATTTCGGTGCCTGCGGGGAACTCGGCGATTTGCCAGGCTTGCATGCGGGGCAGGGGTGCGAGTTCAACTTCCCAGGTGGCGTGTGCTTTGGCGGGCAGCTTGGCGCGCTTGAGCAAATCTGGGCCGTCTACGGGCGCGGCTTGGGCGGGCAGGCTGCGCTGGGCCAAATCGGCAGGCAGGGCCAAACCTTTGGGCAGCGCAAGCATGATTTCCACATGCGGGTTGCGCCAGCTCACTTTGCTGGCTCTGCCTTGCAGGTAGATGGGCGTTTTGTCGTCGAAACTGCTCCAGCCGTGGTGGGCGAGGGCGGTTTTTGGTAGCAACAAAGCCGCTGCGCTGAGGCATACGACTTGTCTGCGGTTGATGCTGTGCATGGTGTGGCTTCTATTTCATTGATTCACAAGTAACCAATCCATCTGCCGCAGGCCAGCACGGCAATCCAAATCAAGCCCGATGCCAGCAGTATGGATTTGCCCATGCCATCCAGCCGCGCAAAGCCACCCCGGCCATGAAACCAAGCCGCATTGCAGCCCGCCAGCGTGATGAGGCCCATCTTGATCGTGAAGGCCCGGTTGGCGATCAGCTCCAGCGGCTGAGATGCAAACATCAGCAGGCCGCTGAGCACCGCAAGGCCAAAGCCCGTGAGCACGAGTTTCAGGCTGAGCGCGGAGAGTGCCGCCAAATCAATGCTTGCCCCCGCGCCCCAAGCGCGGGCTTCGAGGAGCAGCAGGTTGCCCAGCAAGAGCGCGATGCCGATCAAATGCACCACCTCCAGGCCCGGGTAGGCCCAGGGGTGAGTTTTGATGAAGGCGAAGGCGTTCACAGTGAGTGAAACACCGTGGCCAGAGGCTTACGCGACCGGTTTGAAGTCGTAACCCTGACCCAGGCGCTCGATGCGACCAAAAGCAGGGAAGGGAAAGTGGTAGCCGCCTGCCATCATCTTGTCGTTCACGATCATCTCGAATGTTTTGCGGCGCGTCTCACGAGCCGCGTCGGCATTCATGTCGAACTGCACGGCCCAATCGGGGTTGCGGGCAAAAAGCTGCGGGATGTTGGTCACGTCGGCCACATAGGCGAATTTTTCGCCCTTGCTCTCCGCCACGAAGAGGGTGTGGCCGGGGGTGTGGCCAAAGGCTGCCACGCTCTTCAGGCCCGGCATGATTTCTTTGCCCGGCTCAAACTGCTGAAGCTGCTCTGCGCTCAGTCCGTTGAAAACACGGCGCACGGCTTGGAAAGCGCCTTTCATCGGCGCAGGCGCGGCTTCCATGCGGGCATCGTCCATCCAAAACGCATGCTCCACGCTCGGCACCATGATCTTGGCCTTGGGATAGACGAGTGCGCCCGCTTTGTTGCGCAGGCCATTGATGTGGTCGCCGTGGTAGTGGCTGATCACCACCGTGTCGATGTCGTCTGCCTTGAAGCCAGCGGCATTCAGGTTGGCCATCAGGCGGCCTGTGGTTGCGCCGCCATTGTCGGCAAAGCCGGTATCCAGCAGCACGCGGCGGTTGCCAGCCACCACCAGGAAGGCGGTGAACGGGATGTCGATGAATTCTGTGGGCAAGTTTTGCGATTTCAGCGCCTCTTTCACCTGCTCATGCGGCGCGTTGCGCACGAATTCGGCAGCGAGCGGGCGGCGGAGCACGCCATCGTTCAGCGCGATGATTTCCATGTCGCCCAGCTTTTGCTTGCGAAAACCCACCTGCACCACGCTGGGCACACCCAAATCGGGTGCGTTTTGCGCGATCAGCGGCATGAACGATCCGGCCATGTAGGCCCCGGCAGCGGCAGTGCCACCCACCAAAAGATCGCGGCGATTCAAACGAAATGAGTTGTTAGACATGTGTACTCCAAGGAAAGAAAGCGGGCGAACTGTGGCAGCAAACGCGCTCTCGCTGCGGCAGCGGCTGCGATGCCCGAGCCGAATGGAGGGCTGTTTGAATGCCTTTTTACTCGGCCTGGCTTGGCGAGCTTCATTCAGGGGTGTGTTTGGAAGCTTGCACCCTGGCCAGGTCGTAGCCCTGGGCAGCAGCGATCGCCAGCGCTTTTTCGCGGGTGGCGGCGTCAAGCTGAGGCGTGCGCGACAAGAGCCACAAAAACTCGCGTTTCGGCTCGCCCACCAAGGCCCAGCGGTAGTCGGCATCCAAGCC
>JAAFHN010000658.1 GCA_013298415.1 Comamonadaceae bacterium | reverse complement strand
GAAAACCGTGCTCGGCCACAAGTTCAAGGACGGCGGCGAAGCCGATGGCATTGCTGCGATGCGCATGCTGGCCCGCCACCCGGCCACTGCGCAGCGCATTGCCCTGCGCATGGCCCAATGGTTTGTAGCCGATGAGCCCCCGCAGGCGCTGGTGCAGCGCTTGGCGACTGTGTTTTCGCAGACGCAGGGTGATTTGTACCTCGTCACCCTCAGCCTGATTGAATCGCCCGAGTTTTGGGATGCGCAAAACCAGCTCGTGAAAACGCCGATGGACTACGCCTGCTCCACGCTCGCAGCCGCTGGCGGCGCACGCACGCCGCGCGATGGCCAGATGCTTGCGAACTTCTTGGATGTGAGCGGCCAAGGCCTGCACCGCTGGCAAACGCCCGATGGCTACAAGGTGGATGCAGCGACCTGGATGGCCCCCGAGGCGCTCACGCGGCGCGCAGACTTTGCGATGGGCTTTGCCCAAGCCCGCAGCGCAACTGCGCCTGAACAGTGGCCTGCCGTGCTGCCTTACATCAGCGGCAAAACCACGAGCCGCGTGGCGCAAGAGCCAGCGAATGTGCAAGCGGGTCTTCTTTTGTCCAGCCCCGATTTCATGCGCAAGTGATTCCGTGCCTAAAGCGCCGCTGTCGTCGTTGCGTCGCCTTGCGGTGCTGAAGCACTGGCTTCAGCTCTGCGCCTGGACAACGACGCCTTAGGTCCGGAAATCTTGCGCTCAAAGGAAAAAACCCCATGTGCGAAACCTCAACATTCCCCCGTCGCAGCTTCTTGCAAGCAGGCATTGCAGCGTCTGCCTGGGCCGCCGCACCAAGCTGGGCGCAAAGCCCGCAAAACCCGCAGAGCGACGCGCGTCTGGTCGTCGTCTTCCTACGCGGTGCAGTGGATGGCGTGAGCTTGCTCGTGCCCACCGCCGATGCCGACTATTACGCCATCCGCCCCAACATCGCCATCCCGCAGCCTGATGGCACCGATAAAACCGCGATCAAGCTGAATGATCGCTTCGGCCTGCACCCCGCCTTGGCCCAGCTCTTGCCCGAATGGCAAGCTGGCAGTTTGGCAATGGTGCCCAGCGCAGGCCTGCCCAAGCCCAACCGCTCGCACTTTGATGCGCAATACCAAATGGAAGTGGGCTCCACCGGCAAAAACAGCGGCTCGCCTGGGTGGCTGAACTCGCTGGCAGTGGCTCAAGGTTCGGCTAAAGGCGTGGCGCATGCCCTCGGCGTGGGCGAATCGAACCCCGCCATCTTGTCGGGCGATGGGGCCGTGAAGCTCATCCCCCGTGGCCAAGCCGCGCAGCGCAGCGGCGTGCTCGCCAATGAGCGCACGCGATCCGCATTGCTGGATTTGTACAAAGACGAAGGCAAGCTCGGCCAAGCCTTTGCCAAAGGCGCAGACAGCCGCGTGCAAAGCGCAGCCGAGCTCACGGCGGATCGCACACGCCGAATGGCCGCCGCAAGCGTAGCGCAGGCCTCAATGTCCTCAAGCGCTGCGCAGGCTTCGATGGCTCCGAGCATGGCGGCTTCGGGGCCGGCAGGCATGGCGGCCGGCAGAGATTTCGCCAGAGAAATGGTGGCCGCCAGCAACGGCGCTGCCGACCCTGTGGGCCTCGCGCTCGATGCCCAGCACCTCGCCACACTCATGGCAAACGATGCCGCGCTGCGCATCGGATTTTTGAGCGCAGGCGGCTGGGACACGCATGCCAACCAAGGCGCAACTCAAGGGCAACTGGCCAACAACTTGACTGGGCTTGCAGCGGGCTTGGTGAGCTTGCGCCAGCGCTTTAGCCGCCCCAACGATGTCGTGATCGTCATGAGCGAATTCGGTCGCACCGCCGCTGAAAACGGCACGCGCGGCACCGACCACGGCTACGGCAACACCATGTGGCTCATGGGCAACCGCATCCACGGCGGCCAAATCCACGGCGAATTCACCGGCATGGCCAAGGGCAATCTGAACGAAGGCCGAGACCTCCCCGCCCACCACGACTACCGAGCCGTCTTGGCCCAAGTCTTCAAACGCCAATTCGC
>JAAFHN010000072.1 GCA_013298415.1 Comamonadaceae bacterium | reverse complement strand
CAAGGATTGAGCCAGATTTGTAGGGGCCTTACGAGAAGCCCCGGTCAAATCTCGGATTCAAGGTGCACGAACGGGCCGCTTCGCAGCAGCCGCTGCGCGGTGCGCGGCAGGCAAAAACACCGCAACGGCCGAATCGTGGTAATGAACTCCGGCCTGGCGCAAGTTGGCGGGCGTGCATTCGCCCACATGCACAAAGCCGCAGCGCGTTAAGCCATCGCGCTTGGCACTTGGCAAAGTGCACACCCGCTCGTGCGAGGTGAGCCAATTGGCATGGGCTTGCCAAGCTTCGGTACCGGGCTTGCCGACTGTGGGGCCGCACACGTAGGCTACGGGCTTGGCAGCAAACATGTTGCCAAAATAGCTGGCTTCAAAACGCGAAAACTCCGCCCGCTCTGCCGCATCGGCTTGCAGTGCGGCAGGCACCGTTTCGGTGCGTGGGGCCGACGCGGCGGGGGCTGGGCCCAAGGCCTCGGCTTGGCGCTCGGCTTCGCTGCGCATCGACAGCATCACTGGCACGCCAAAAAAATTGGTGCGCGCAAACACACAGGCGCTCACACGGCGTTCGTCGTCTGCGCTCATGCGGGTTTTGAGCCAGCCGGGGGCCAAACCCATGGCACCCGGCAGCTCGTAAGCCTTGCCTGCGTGTGAGAACTTGACCACCTGGCCCTGCGGCAATGCGCAAGACACCAGGTATTTCAATTCCGTGCGCCCCACCTCGGTGGCCATCAGTGGCGTGTGGGCCAGCTCGAACACAGCGATACTGGGCTGCTGCGCAAGGCCTGCCACCGCAACAAGCGCTGGCAGAGCCGAGCACGCGAGGTTTACAAGCTTTGCTGCAACGCAAAGCCGGCTTCGCTGGCGCAAAACGTTTGCCATGGGGTCACCTGCTGGCCGGCGGCTTGGGGATACAGGATCACTTGCTCAGCGCTTGGGCACACAGGCTGCGCAGGTCTTGGTTGAAGCTGATTTCGGCTTGGGTGAGGCCGTTCGATTTCATGCCGTTCGCTTTCAAGCCGTTCGCTTTCAAGCCGTTCGCTTTCAAGCCGTTCGCTTTCATGCCATTCCAGCTCTTGCCATTCCAGCTCTTGCCATTCAAGGTCTTGCCATTCAAGGTCTTGCCATTCAAGGTCTTGCCATTCCAGGTCTTGCCGTTCCAGCTCAGGCCGTTCTCAATCGTTGCGGCTTGGGCGGCGGTGGCGGCAAAACAAACAAGGGTGGCGGCGATGAGGGCTTTGATCATGGGGTGCTCCGGGGGGTAAGGTTGAAGGCTGCGGTGGTTGAAGAAGTCAGTGCGAAGTGCACAGGAGCAAATGTAGGCACGAGGCGTTACACAAGCGTTACAAGCTTCTTGAGCTTTGAACTCGGCCCAGACAATCCAGGCTCAAGTGCCAGCCGCAGCGCCTTCAAACGCCATCGCCAATACCTGGGCCACGATGTCGGGCACCGACAGGCCCGCACCACTTTGCCAAGCGGTGTCATGCTCATGGGCGGGCATGCTCGCTTTGAGCTGCGCCGCGCGAGCCTCGTGCGGCGGCAAATCGGGGCCAAACAGTGCGAAGCCTGAGGCGGCTTGAAACGCATGCAGCATGCCGTACAGCCGTGCAGCTTCGGTGCGGTCGCCACGCATTTGGGCGGCTTGTCCCATGCCTTGGAGTACGTACACCCATCCGTGCTTTTCGCCCACTTCAACGTACACGCGGCCAGCGTGCTGCAGCCATTGACAACCGAGCGAAAGCCGACCGGCGTTCACCGCCACCAAACCCATGTTGAGCAAGGCGATGGACTCGCCTCTGCGGTTGCCCAGGGCCTGCGCGACCTCCAACGCCTCTTGGTTGTAGGCCAGTGCGTCGTCGTGGCGCTGCTGCACCCGCGCGATCTCGGCGACATGAATGGCCGTTCGCAGTCGGCCAATCTCGATTGGCAAGAGCCGGTACTGAACCAGGCTGGCCAAGCAATCTTCAAACGCGCGCTCGTGCGCCCCGAGTAACCAGTGCGCCATGCCGCGTTGAGCGATCGCGCGCGCAGTGCCGGCAGAGTCGTGCAGCGCTTCGAAAAGCACGATCGCGCGACTCACGGGCTCAAAAATTTTCTCGCCTTGCGAAAATCGATAAAGCGAGTCACAAGCCCAGGTCAAAACCTCTGCTTGCAAGCGCGTTGGCACCTGTGCTGCGTCCAACGCGGCGGCTGTTACTGCGGTGGTGGGTTGCAGCCACCGCTCGCCCATGGACAGCTCGCTCACATTCACCCAGTGCTGGCTCAGCGCCCGAAGCAGCCGCCAATGCAAATGCAGTTGCGCGTGGGTTTGGGTCCACAAAAGCGCTGCCTCAAAGTTGGCCTGCTCTGCGGCCAACAATTGGCCCAGCTTGGCAGATTCTGAGCCCAAAATGCGCGGCTCAATGGCTTCGGCCAAGCCCACAAAGCCCGCAACATGCGCCCGGCAAGCGCCATCCCACTCGCCCAGGCTTTGCATTTGTGCGCGGCCAAACTCCACCACGCTGTCGAGCATGGCGTAGCGCATGTGCTGGCCGCCGGGGCGCTGTTGCACCAAGGCGCGATTGACCAAGGTGCCCAGCAAGTGCGCGGTGGCCATTTGCGGCGTGAGCTCGATGGGAGGCAGTGCCGACGTTTGGGCAGACGACATCATGGCCTGGGCATCGGGGTAGCCGGCCGCGATTTCGGTGGCCAACTCCAAGGTCCAGCCGCCTGAGAACACGGCCAAGCGCCTGAGCAGCGCTTGTTCATGCGGCGCGAGCATGTCGTAGCTCCAGCCGATGGTGGCTTGCAGTGTTTGGTGGCGCGTGGGTGCGCTGGCTTGGGCCGAGTTTGCGCTCGGATTCGCCCCGGCACGGGCTTTGTCCATGTGCTGGGCCAACGCATCCACCCCCACTTCGGCGGCTTGCGCCGCCGCCAATTCAACGGCCAGGGCAATGCCTTGCACGCGCTGGCAAATGGCCACGATGGGCAACACATTGCCTTCGTGCAATTTGAAGCTCGCATCGATCTGGCGAACGCGTTCGGCAAACAAGCGCACCGCATCGTTGTGCTGCGCCTCGGCCCAATCGATGCGGCTGTTGGCAGCAGGCGTTTCGAGCGCGGGGGTTTGCCAGCGTGTCTCGCCAGGCAAACCCAAGGGTTCGCGGCTGGTGGCCAGCACGGTGAGCGAGGGGCAGGCGGCCAGCAAACGCTCTGCGCAGTGCGCTGCGCCTTGCAGCACACGTTCGCAGGTGTCCAGCAGCAACAACATGCGCTGCGCGCCAATGTGGGCCACCAAGGCATCGAGCAAGTCTTTGCCTGGGGTTTCTTTCACCCCCAGGCCCGATGCGACTGCATGGGCCACGCGGCTGGCATCGGCCAAGGGGGCCAAATCGACCCACCACACACCGCCTTCGTAGCCAAAAGCCACTTCTTCGGCGGCTTGCATGGCCAGCCGTGTTTTGCCGCTGCCGCCGCTGCCCAAGAGCGTGAGCATGCGGGTTTGTGTGAGTTGCGTTTCCACTTCGTTGAGCTCGTCTTCGCGGCCCACAAAACTGGTGGCGGGTCGCGGCAAATTGCTCAATCGCACAGCGCTGCTGGCTTGTTTTTTGAGGCGCTGGTACAGGGCGGTGGTGTCTTCGCCCAAGGCCAAACCCTCGGCTTCAAACTGGCGTTGGCAGTCTTCAAAGTGCAGCAGCGCGGCTTCGCGCTCGCCGCTCACGGCCAAGCAGTAAATCAAATGCTGGTGGGCTTTTTCATCGAGCGCATCGCGCTCAATGGCCCGCCGCGCCAGCGCAATGGCTGCGGGGAGGTTTGCGGCATCGCGGTGGCGCTGGAGCAAGCGGTGCATCAAGGCGTGGTGCTGGCGCTGGAGCTTTTGCCGAATGTCGTGCAGCCAAGCGTCGTTGGCCTGGGGCATCAAGTCGCTGGTGTACACGTTAAGCGCTGCTTGCAAAGGGGCATCGCTGGCGGTTTCGGGCAAGGCGGCCAGGCGCTGAAACTCCCACACATCCGCACCTGCGCCAAAGGCCAGGCGGTTGAGGCCCAGGGCATCGCGTGCGCCTGCAAGCGTGCCGCTTTGCGGGTCGGTGTCAATGGGCGACGGCAGCCCTGCCCGGCCAAAGCTCTTGGCGATGTCCGCCAACGCCACCCGCAGCGACAAACGCGCATCCGAGGCTGAAACATCCGGCCAAAGCACATCGGCCATGCGTTCACGCGGGTGCGCCCCTGGGTGCAAGGCCAAAAAGGCGATCAAACTCTCGGCCTTGCGACGCACAAAGCCCAGCCGCTCTTGCCCAAGCTGAAGCACAAAACCGCCGAGCAGTTGCAAGCGCAACTGGCTCACTTCTTTTTTCATAGCATCGAATGCAATGAATATTTGGACAGGGGGGCAACAATGCCGGATTTTCGGCCTGCGAACGGAGTCAGCGGCCTCTCAAGCGAGGCTGAAGGCTTCAAAGGCCTCATTTCCCCGGATCAAAAGGCTGGCCGAGGCTTGCTGGCATGTTGAGCCGGATCCAGGCGGAATTGCGTGAAATGAGCACCAGCACCACGATGGTGGCCAGGTAGGGCAGCATGCTCATGAGCTGAGAAGACACATCAACGCCAGCGCCTTGCAGCGAGAGCTGAAGCATCGTGACGCCGCCGAACAGATAGGCACCCAGCAGCGCCCGCGCAGGCCGCCAGGTGGCGAACACCGTGAGCGCAAGCGCGATCCAGCCGCGCCCCGCCACCATGCCTTCCACCCACAGCGGGGCGTAAACCACGCTCAAGTACGCTCCGGCCAGCCCGCACATGGCACCGCCCGCCAGCACAGCGGCCACGCGAATGCCGCGTACCCCGTAGCCGAGTGCATGCGCGGCCTGCGGGTTTTCGCCCACGCTCCTGAGCACCAAGCCGCTGCGCGTGCGAAAGAGCCACCACGCCAAGCCAAGGCAAAGCGCAACCGTGATGTACACCATCGGATGCTGCTTGAAGAGCGCTGGGCCGATGAAGGGGATGTCTGCCAGGCCTGGAAAGGAAAACGCCTCACGATCCACGAGTTTTTTGCCCACGTACTGCAAGCCAAAAAACGCACTCAAGCCCGCGCCCAACAGGCTGATCGCCAAGCCTGTCGCGTATTGGTTGGTGTTGAGGCCCACCACAAGCAACGCGAACACGGCAGCCAGCGCCGCGCCTGCAGCAGCGCCTGCCAAAAAGCCCAGAAACGGGCTTTGCGTGTGAAACGCCACGGCAAAGCCTGCGAGGGCCGCAACGAGCATCATGCCCTCGGCCCCCAAGTTCAACACGCCCGCTTTTTCATTGATGAGCAAACCCATCGCAGCCAGCGCCAGCGGCGTGCCTGCGGCGAAGGTGGCGGCCAGCAGCAGTGCGAATTCGTTCATGCCCGGCTCCAAACCATGCGGCGATGGATGAGCGTGTCGCAGGCCAAAAGCGAAATCAGCAGCACACCTTGAAACACGCCAGTGAGCGCAGAAGGCAAGCCAATGCGCGATTGGGCCAACTCGCCCCCAATCAAAAACATGGAAAGCACAAGTGCCCCAAACACGCAGCCAATCGGATGCAAGCGCCCCACAAAAGCCACGATGATGGCCGTGAAGCCGTAGCCCACAGACAGGTGCGGCGTGAGCTGGCCGCTGGGGCCAGTCACGTCCAAGGCCCCTGCCACGCCCGCAAGCGCGCCGGATACCAGCAATGCAGTCCACAGCGACTGCCGGGCGCTGAAGCCCGCATACCGCGCAGCAGCGGGAGCCAAGCCGCCCACTTGCAACTTGTAGCCAGCCCAGGAGCGAAACAGCATCAGCGCCGCAGCCACGGCCACCAGCAGCGCCAGCACAAAGCCCCAATTCAGCCGAAAGCCCGCAATCAAGCGCGGCACGCTCACATCAAAGTTCACGGTTTGCGGAAAGTTGAAACCCTTCGGGTCTTTCCAAGGGCCAAACACGAGGTAGGCCAGCAGCAAATTCGCCACGTAAACAAGCATCAAACTCACCAAAATTTCGTTCGCATTGAAGCGATCCCGCAGCAGGGCCACGATGCTTGCCCACATTGCGCCGCCAATCGCTCCGGCCAACACAGCAAACGGAAAAAACGCCCAGGGCGACCATTTCAGGCCCTGATTGGTGAACCACATGGCAAGCCCGCCTGCAAAGATGCCGCCCATGAGCAACTGCCCCTCAGCGCCAATGTTCCACACATTGCTGCGGTAACACAGCGACAAACCCACCGCGCACAAGATCAACGGCGTGGCTTTGAGCAGCAGCTCCGTGACGGCGCGGGTGCCATTGAAGGGCTCGAACAAAAACACGCGCAAACCCACCGCCGGGTCTTTGCCCAGCAGCAGCAGCAAGATGGCCGCTACAGCCACGGTGATGCCGAGCGCCAGCGCCGGCGAGGCGTAGCTCATCAGGCTGGACGGCTGTGCGCGAACTTCAAGCCGCAGCATGAGCCACCTCCGCTTCAGACTCAAACGCACCACCCATCCAAGCCCCCAGTTTTGCAATGCCCAATTGCGCAGTGGGCAGCACTGGCGATAAGCGCCCCTGCGCAATCACGCAAAGCCGATCCGAAAGCTCGTAGAGCTCGTCAATTTCCTCGCTGAACACGAGCACCGCGCAGCCCGCATCGCGCAGCCACAGCAATTCGGAGTGGATTTGCGCTGCGGCGCCCACGTCCACGCCCCAAGTGGGCTGCGAGATCACGAGCACCTTGGGGGCTGCCGCAATCTCTCGGCCCACAATGAACTTTTGCAAGTTGCCGCCGGAGAGCGAGGAGGCCAGCGCTTGCGGCCCGCCTGCTTTCACGCCAAATCGATCAATCAGGCCTTGCGACTTCTCGCGCATCGCACGCAAGCGAAGCCAGCCCAGCGGGCTGATCGCAGCCTCCTGTCCGCGCTGGCTGGTGAGCATCGCGTTGTGCGCCAGGCTCTGCGTTGGCACCGCACCGCGCCCAAGCCGCTCTTCCGGCACGAAGCGAAGCCCCAAGCTGCGCCGCAAAGTGGGGCCAACTTGCGAAACATCCTGCCCAAAAAGCTGGATGCTGCCCTCGGGTGCGCCCAGATCTTCCCCTGAAATTGCTCGCAGCAGCTCTTGCTGCCCGTTGCCGCTCACACCCGCCACCCCCAGCACCTCGCCTGCGCGCAAGTCAAGCGCAATGCCCTTTAGGGCTGTGCCGAACACATCGGTTTTTGGCAAATTCAGGCCCACCAAACGCAGGGCCACTTCGCCCGCATCCTTGGCGGCGTGTTTCAGAGTCGGCGGCTCCGCGCCAATCATCATGCGCGACAGGCTCGCATCCGACTCCTCACGCGGATCGCAGCGGCCCGTGACTTTTCCGCCCCGCAGCACCGTGCAGCCGTGGCAGAGCGCGCGAATCTCGTGCAGCTTGTGGCTGATGTAGAGGATGCTGCAACCCTGCTGGCTCAGCTGCCGCAGGGTGGTGAAAAGGCTTTCCACAGCTTGTGGCGTGAGCACCGAGGTAGGCTCGTCAAGAATCAACACACGCGGCTCGCCCAGCAGCGCGCGGATGATTTCCACCCGCTGGCGCTCGCCCACGCTCAAGGTGTGCACAGGCCGATCCGGGTCAATCGGCAAGCCGTATTCCGCCGCCTTTTGCTGCACTTGGGCGCGCACGGCATCGAGCTTCAAGCCAGCATCCAGGCCCAGCCACACGTTTTGGGCCACAGTCAGCGTGTCAAACAAGCTGAAATGCTGAAACACCATGCTGATGCCCATGGCCCGCGCCGCCTTAGGGTTCGCCACCCGCACCCGCTTGCCATCCAGCGCGATCTCGCCAGAGTCAGGCTGAGTCACCCCGTAGATCAATTTCATCAGCGTGGATTTTCCAGCGCCGTTTTCCCCCAGCACCGCGTGGATTTCACCCGGCTGCACCCTCAGACTCACCGCATCATTGGCCACCACGGTGGGGTAGCGCTTGGTCATGCCGGTGAGTTGAAGGCGAGGTGGCGTCGTCATGCCCGAGATTGTGGCGCGTGGATCTGCCGTGCTGGCTCCTGGGCACTTTTTTCGAGTCAAATTGCCACTCTGTCCAATCATTTTCAGCGTTCTTTGCTACGTTTTTTGAAAACCAGGATCGGGCTATGGTTGAACTTGTCGTGGCGCAGACTGCCACAATCCCCACCATGAAAACTGCGAACAAACTGATTCCCCAAGGCCGGGGCCTGGCAGCGCCGCTCTTGAAGCGTGCGCAATCCGTGGCGCTGGACTGGGATACACGGCAAAAAAGCCGTTTTGAATGCAAGGCCGAAGGTGTCGATGCGGTGGGCGTGTTTTTACCGCGCGGCACCGTGGTGCGCGGCGGCGACTTGCTGGTGTGCGAAGACGGAAGCCTCGTGAAAGTGGTCGCCGCGCCGCAAGCCGTGCTTCGGATCACCGCATGCGCCAGCCACGGCAACGCCTTCGACTTGATGCGCGCGGCCTACCACTTGGGCAATCGCCATGTGGCCATTGAGCTGCAACCCAGCCATTTGCAAATCGAGCCCGATCACGTGTTGGCCGGCATGCTGCGCGCGATGCACCTGGACGTGGAAGCCGTTGACGCGCCCTTTGAGCCAGAGGCAGGAGCCTATGCGGCGGGGCATGGACATGCGCATGAGCACGGGCACGGGCACGGACATGAGCATGCCCATGCACACACTGGCGGGCATTCACACGAGCACGAGCATTTGAACAGCCAAACCGCCAAACCCACGGCCAAAAGCATCCCGATCGCCGTGGCGGCAGCGTCAGCCACAGCGCCGCACGTTCATGGCCCGCATTGCAACCATGGCCATGCCCGCAGCCACGGCAATGGCCACGCTGGGCATGAGCACCACCAGCACTGAGCCTGCGCCGCCTCGCACTGAGCCCGCGCTGCCTCGATTCAGCAGCGCAGCGCTCTTGCAGCTGATCTGGCTTGCCTCGCCAGCGCTGCCGATTGGCGGGTTTTCGTACTCCGAGGGTTTGGAGGCAGCCATTGAGGCCGGTTTGGTGAGCGATGAAGCCAGCGCCCAAACCTGGCTCATCGATCAACTGCACTTGAGCCTGGCCCGATGCGATCTGCCCCTGCTATGCCTGGGCATTGTCGCCATCAGATCGCACAACGCTGGCGAGCTGAGGGCACTCGACGACTGGTCTCGCCAAAGCCGCGAAACGGCCGAGCTGCGCTTGCAAAGCGAGCAAATGGGCACCTCGCTGCAGGGCTGGCAGAAAAACTTGGGCGCTGTGGGCGGCAGCAGCTTCGCAACGCAAAGCCTCGAACCCCTGCCGAGCCTGAGCTACCCACTCGCCTTCGCGCAGGCCTGCGCGGGGCTTGGCGCAGCCCCGGCGGAATGCGCGCAAGCCTTTGCCTTTGGGTGGTGCGAAAACATAGTGGCAGCTGCCGTGAAGGCCGTGCCACTTGGCCAAAGCGCCGGGCAGCGCCTGCTCCAAGCTCTGGCCCACGACATCGAAGCTGCCGTGAACCATGCCTTGCGAACCCGCCGGGAAGATCTGCAAGCCTTCACGCCCATGCTCGCGATCCTCAGCAGCCAGCACGAACACCAATACTCCCGCCTCTTCCGTTCTTAATCGACGCCAAAACATCCACCATGACCATAGCCCTTCACCACATCCCCAACCGCATGAAGCGCCTGCCCCCCCTGCGCGTGGGCATTGGCGGCCCCGTGGGCTCCGGCAAAACCACCTTGCTGGAAATGCTCTGCAAAGCCATGCGCAGCAATTACGACTTGGTGGCGATCACGAACGACATCTACACCAAGGAAGACCAGCGCATCTTGACCGAGAGCGGCGCGCTGCCCGCCGAGCGCATCATGGGCGTGGAAACCGGCGGCTGCCCACACACCGCCATTCGGGAAGACGCAAGCATCAACCTGGAAGCGATTGACCGCATGC
>JAAFHN010000348.1 GCA_013298415.1 Comamonadaceae bacterium | reverse complement strand
CAGGCCCACAGGCGCGTCGCCATCGAGCACGGCCATCAGCTCGGCGTTGTCGTGGCCCAGGGTGTTGGCAATGGTCACGCCATTGGGGGCCACAAACCGAACCTTGCCCGCGCCGGGGTTGAGCCGGGCCAGGGCATCCACCTGATCGGGCTTCAGACTGCGCAGCGGCGCAAAGCGGGGCAGTTCCAGCTTGGGCGGTGCTGCGCCCTTGGCAAGGCGCGCGATGAGCTTTGCTTTGTGCCGCACCCACTCGTCTGATCGCATGCCGTGCAGCACCACATCTGCCACCGAGCCATCGCGGCGCTTGGCAAAGTGAGACACCGTGCCCTCGCGCCTCGCGCCTAGGCGCTCGAAGGCGGCGTGAGCGGCGTTGTTCAGCACATCGCTTCGCCAGCCCACGCATTGGGCCTTGAGCGCATCGAAAGCGCAGCCGAGCATGAGCAAATGGCAGGCCGTATTCACCCACGTGCGCTGCATGGATTGGGCGAGCCACAGCTCGCCAATTTCGATGCGCTGCGTGTGCGGCATGAATTCGCAGTAGCTGGCTGTGCCCAGCACGCGGCCCGTGCCAGATTCGATGATGGCAAACGGAACGCGCTTTTTGTCGGTGTGCTGGCGCACAGCTTCTTCGATCCAGCGCCGCAGGTTTTCTGGCTCGCTCACGCTCGCGTAGCGCAGCTTCCACAGCTCACCATCGGCAGCCGCCACCCGAAGCCCCACCTCGTGCTGCAAGCTCAGCGGCTCCAGGCGCAGGCCGTAGCCTTCGATGATAGGCAGCAAAAAAATGGGTTCGGCGTTGGATTTCACGGAAGCGTCACTCTAGCCATTTTTGGAAGCTTAGCGCCGCGACACGAGAAAATTAGCGTTGCACACGACGCTCAGGCTCAAACCGCCTTGGCCATCACCAGCTCGCCGTCGTCTTCTTCGCCCGTGTGGGCAAAGCCGAAGCGCTTGTAGAAGCTTTCTGGGCCGTTTTCGTGTGGCACATGGCAGAGTTTCAAAGTTGAAACACCAAGGCGGCTTTGCGCATAAGCATGCGCCCACTTCAGCGCAGTTTCGCCGATGCCTTGGCCGTGGTGGGCAAAGCCCACCATCAGGCGCCAAATCCACACTTCGTCCAAGGCATGCCCGTCAGCCTGCGCCTCGGCTGGGTCGAGCGTGCAGTCGTAGAGCAAGATAAGGCCAACGGGATCTGCGCCGCGCAAAATGGCGCGCAACACAGCGCAGCGCTTGGCCGCAGCCTGCGCAATCGACACGCCATTGGCCGCCACAAAGCGGCTGCCAAGCGCGCCGGGGTCGAGCTTTGCGAGCGCGCTGAGCTGGTCGAAGTTCAGATCGCCTAAATCCACAAAACGCAGCTCGCCCTGCGGCCTGGCGCTCGGCGCGACCTGCAGGCGGGCAAGCAGGCGCTCCCGTGCGGCCGGCCAATCGGCTTTGGGCATGCCGTAGATCACCGAATCGCGCACGGTGCCATCGCGCCGGAGCGCATGAGACCGCAGCACCGCCTCGCGCTTCGCGCCCAAGCGCTCAATCGCGCGCTGTGAGGCGAAATTGAAGATGTCGGTGCGCCAGCCCACCAAATTTGCGCTCAACTCGTCAAATCCGCGCGACATCATCACAAGCTTGCAAGCGGTGTTCACGCTGCTGCGCTGCACGGATTTGGCATACCAGGTGTAGCCAATTTCCAAGCGGCCTGCTTCGGGAATCAGGTCGTGAAAGCTCGTGGAGCCCAGCACTTTGCCGCTGGCTTCTGCGATCACGGCATACGGCACGCGCTTTTTCTCGGCATGCATGCGCTGCGCTGCTTCGATGTAAGAGCGCGTGTTTTCCGGCTCGGGCACGCTGGTCACGCGCAGCGTCCAAAGCTCGCCGTCGGCAGCCGCGGCTTTCAGGCCCGCTTCATGCGAAAAATCCAGCGGCTCAAGGCGCAGGCCGTGGCCGCGCAGCACCGGCTGAGCGAAGTAGTCAGACTGCGAGCTCATTCAAAAATAATAGCAAAAGATGCAATAAATACCTGGACAGGGGTAGGAAATTTCGTCAAATTGCTCGTTCAACCCCGGTTTTCAGCGCCCCCGCTGGTTCATGAACACGAGTTTTTCAAACAGCGTCACGTCTTGCTCGTTCTTGAGCAGCGCGCCCACCATGGGCGGCACCACCACTTTGTTGTCACCGCTTTGCAGCACTTCGGGCGCAATGTCTTCGGCGAGCAAGAGCTTCAACCAATCCACGAGCTCCGAGGTGCTGGGCTTCTTTTTCAAGCCAGGCAAATCGCGGATTTGGTAGAAGCTTTTCATCGCCGCCGCAAGCAAATCGCGCTTCAGGCCAGGGAAATGCACCTCGACGATTTTTTGCATCGTCTCGGCATCGGGAAACTTGATGTAGTGGAAAAAGCAGCGGCGCAAAAACGCATCGGGCAGCTCTTTTTCGTTGTTGGAAGTGATGAACACCACGGGCCGGTGTTTGGCGCGAATCAGCTCGCGGGTTTCGTAGCAGTAAAACTCCATGCGGTCGAGTTCGCGCAACAAATCGTTGGGGAACTCGATATCGGCTTTGTCGATTTCGTCGATCAGCAGTGCCACCGGCTCATCGGCGGTGAAGGCTTGCCAGAGCACGCCTTTGACGATGTAGTTGTGGATGTTTTTCACGCGCTCGCCGCCGTCCACGTCAGACAGCTGGGAATCGCGCAAGCGGCTGACTGCGTCGTATTCGTACAGGCCCTGCTGCGCTTTCGTGGTGCTTTTCACGTGCCACTGCAAGAGCGGCAGCTTCAGTTCAGCCGCCACTTCTTCGGCCAGCATGGTTTTGCCCGTGCCCGGCTCGCCTTTCACGAGCAGCGGGCGTTTGAGCGCGATGGAGGCGTTCACGGCCAACATCAAATCTTGGGTGGCCACGTAGTTGCTGGAGCCTTGGAATTTCATGGGGTGCTTTTTGCGCAGGACTAGGGGTTGCCCCCGATATAATGAGGGGTTGATTGCAGCGCCGTCGGCCCTGTAATCGCTCCTCAAATTGTGCGCTGAAATGACCAAGCCCTCGCTTTTGAAATCTCTGGCCGCTGTCGCTGCCGTGACCGCCTCTTTCGCCTTTGGCCCTTCAGCTCTTGCGCAAGCCAAAGCAGGCAGCGTGGAGGCGGGCAAAACCAAGGCCGCCATGTGCATTGGCTGCCACGGGATCGTGGGCTACCAGGCCAGCTTCCCTGAGATTCACCGCGTGCCGATGATCTCTGGTCAAAGTGCCAAGTACATCGAGGCATCGCTTGCGGCCTACAAGGGCGGTGAGCGCAAGCACCCCACGATGACCGCCATCTCGGTGAGCCTGAGCGATCAAGACATGGCCGATCTGGCCGCGTTTTACGCCCAGCATGCGGGAAAGGGCGTAGGCCCGGATGTTGTGGCACCCAAGCCCAGCGAGAAAGTAGCCAAGCTGCTCGAAAAAGGCGCTTGCATCAGCTGCCACGGCGCGAATTTCAACAAGCCCAATGCCGACAACGTGCCCAAGCTCGCGGGCCAGCACTTTGACTACTTGACCGTGGCGCTCAAAGCCTACAAAACCGAGAAAAACGCCAAGATCGGCCGCAACAACGCGATCATGAGCGGCATGGTCAAGCCCTACACCAATGCCGAGCTCAAAGAAATGGCCAAGTACATCGGAAGCCTGGAAGGCGACATGAAAGTCGTGCCGCAAAGCAAATTCCGCTGATTGAGCGCTGCTGAAACGCAGCAAAAAGCCGCCCGAGGCAACTCAGGCGGCTTTTTTCATGGGTTTTTGCTGCTCTGTCCCGGTACTTACTTGATTTGTTGCTACGTTTTTAGCGGCTACATCGTCCTCAATCTCCGGGAG